>JANQOH010000053.1 GCA_028289725.1 Alphaproteobacteria bacterium | reverse complement strand
AGACGCGGCGTGTTCTCATCGGGTGCCGGATCGGCCCGGAGCGCGCAGACCACGGTTTGATTGACCAAGGCGTTGGCCAGCCGGCCGGCGGCGACCTGCCCGCACGGATAGGTGACCAGCCCGTTGTCACACATTTGTTCGCGTTCCAACACATCGATCGCGTACAGGCGGATGGGCTTGCCCTCGACCACGATCACATTGGTGTGGACCACCCGCGCCGTGCCCGTGACCTCGTCGTTTGCGTGTGACGCGCCGCCGGGAAGCCCAATGGACATGAGGGCCGCGGCGACAATTAAAACGATGATTGCATGTGCACGCATGGCACGGTTATAGGCTGTGCCTCAGGACCGAGCAAACCTTCGCACGAATTCGATGCGAACCAGCGGAGCCGGAGGCAGCAATGGGCCAACTGGTCGAAGGCAAATGGCAGAATCAAGCGTTCGATACGCGCAAGACCGGCGGCCGTTTTAAACGTTCGAGCACACAGTTTCGCAATTGGATTGTCGCCGACGGATCGGACGGCTTCAAAGCCGAAGCCGGACGGTACCATCTGTACATTTCGCTGGCTTGTCCGTGGGCGCATCGCACGTTGATCTTTCGACGCCTGAAAGGGTTGGAGGATTTGGTCGGGCTGTCCGTCGTCGATCCGTACATGGCGGAGCATGGCTGGGCGTTTTCGGACGGCCCCGATTGCGTCGGCGACACGGTGAACGGCGCGGACTACCTCCATCAGGTCTATACCCGCGCCGCGCCCGACTATACCGGACGGGTGACCGTGCCGGTTTTGTGGGACAAATCCGAAAACACCATCGTCAATAATGAGTCGGCCGAGATCATCCGCATGTTCAATTCGGCGTTCGACGGTTTGACCGGCAACAACGCCGACTATTATCCCTCGGAATTGCGCGAAGAAATCGATGCGATCAACGACACGATCTACGACACCGTCAATAACGGCGTCTACAAGTGCGGCTTCGCGACAACCCAAGAGGCTTACGAAGAAGCCTTCGTCGCCCTGTTCGAAACGCTTGACGAACTGGAAGAACGGTTGTCACAGCAACGATATTTGTGCGGCGCACGGCTGACCGAAGCGGATTGGCGGCTGTTCACGACCTTGATCCGCTTCGACCCAGTCTATGTCGGGCATTTCAAATGCAATCTGCGACGGATTGCCGACTATCCAAATTTATCGAACTATTTGCGCGAGCTTTATCAGGTGCCGGGCATCGCCGAGACTTGCAACATGCGGCACATCAAAGAGCACTATTACCGCAGCCACACCTCAATCAATCCGACGCAAATCGTGCCGAAAGGTCCGGCTCTCGATCACACGGCACCGCATGACCGCGACCGTTTTCCGGCGGATCCGTAATCAGGCCGCGTCGCGTTTGACCGGCACGGGATAGATCGGCGTTTCGCCGCGCGAGACGCGGAGGACGTTTTCCAACGCAACACGAAAGTTCCGCGTCTTGGATTCCAGCGTTTGGCCGCCGACATGGGGCGTCAGCAAAAGGCGGGCGCGCGCCGCATCCGACATATTCAAAAACGGATGCTCGGGCGGCAGCGGCTCGTTCTCAAACACATCGAACGCGGCGGCGGCGATGCGCCCATCCTCGAGTGCGTCAGCGACCGCCTGATCATCGACCACGCCGCCGCGTCCGACATGGATAAGCTTCGCAGTCGGTTTGACCCGCGCGAGGCACGCCGCGTCGATCAAACCTTGCGTATCGGCGCGCGCGGGAAGCGATATCGATATGATGTCGCTCGTCGCCATGACCTCTTCGAGCGGCAAAGCGGGTACGGCCGGATCGTCCTGTCCCGCACGTTCAGCCCGCACCACTTCAAGGCCCAAGCCGGCAAACAGACGCGCAACAATTTTGCCGATATGGCCGTAGCCGACGACGCCGACCTGTCCACCCAGTTCTTGCGCGCCCGCGGCATGGAACTTGCGTGCATCGAGCCACTCATGCTCCCCGCCATTCGACAGCATCTGAAGTGGGCGGGTCAGGCGAAACACGAGCTGCACGACCAATTGCGCCACTGACGGCGCGTTGAGACCCGGAATGTGGCATACGGGAATGCCCCGCCGGGCGCATTCCGCGTGATCGACATTGTCGTAACCCGCGCCGGTCAACTGCACCAGGCGCGCGGCGGGGGCGAGATCGAGCAAGGGTTTGTCGACCACGCCGAAGCCCGAGCCCGTGACGATATAGTCCGCGCCATTCACTGCCGCCTCGGCTTCCTCGCGGACGTTGGCGCGTCCGAAGCGGATCGAAAATCCGTCGGGCACCGCAAGGCCGGTGCTGCGGAACTCTTGCTCCGCCCACACAAATGCAATCAGGGGATCCGTCATGAAGTCGCTCGATCGTCGAAATTAAGGAGTGTCGATACCTTACTCTTGAAAGGTAATTTCCACTTTGCCAAGGCTGCCAAATTCCGCGGCGGCGGTATCGCCCGGTTTCGCGAAAATCGGCGCGTTGCAAATGTTTCCTGTGGTCACCACGTCGCCCTTTTTCACGGTGTGGCCGCGCCGCGTCGCCGCATTGGCGAGCCACACAAGTGCGTTGAGCGGATCGTTGAGCGCGTTTGCGCCGATGCCGTCCGCCACTTGCTCGCCATTGACGCTGGCTTTGAGCGGGATGGCCGGACGGTCAACGTTCCGCCAGTCCGACACCGCGGGTCCGAGCACGAAGCAGGCGTGAACGCCGTTATCGGCCACGGTCGGCACGATGCCGAGCGGCCAACCGCCTTCATAGCGCGCATCCACCACTTCGATGGCCGGGTGCATCGAGGCAATCGCGTCCAACAACTTCGCTTGTGTGTAAGGCGCGCCATCAGCGGTGAGATCCTTGCTGACGACAAAAGCGATCTCCGGCTCGACGATGGGGTGAAACAGGCCGGTCATGGGGATCGAGGCGGGCGTATCGAAGCTCGAATCCGCGAACATGCGACCGTAGAACGGTTCATTCGTGTTCGACATCTCCTGCGCCATTTTGCTGGTGCAACCGATCTTCCAGCCATAGCGCGGCCGATCCAGTTGCGCGACCAGGGCATCCTGTACGAGATAGGCGTCAGAGAGTGAAGACGGCGCGGCGCCCTCAGGGATTTCCTCAAGTGGCCGATTGTCCGCGCGTACGCGCAGCAAGCGGTCCACCGCAAAATCGATCAATTCTTGGTCCATGCCACCCCGCCACGCCTCCAAATGAGGCGGAGTATGGCACAGGCTATGGCGGGCGTCGCAAGGGTTGCGCCAATGCCCTGCCGAGACCTTGATCTACGGGCCGAACAGACGGTTCAAATAGAGCCTGTTACGCGCCCGGCTCCTGCTTCGGCACGCGGACCCAGCTTTTGCCGTAGGCGCGGCTGCAGGCGCGGCCATCGGCATAGGATTCCAAAACGGTCCATGTGCCGGTATCGGAAACGAAGAACTCGATAATGGACTGGCCGCCATCGCGAACGCCGACCAAGGAAACATACTCGTTAAAGTCGTTTTTCAGTTTCTCAACGAATTCGGCGCGCGTCGCGCATTTCGCATAGGCGGCATGAGATAGGCAAATGAGCGCGAGGCTCGCAAAGACGGTGGGAATGATCTTCATTCAGGTGCTCCAACATTCGGGTTCGCCATGCAACCCGCATGGCTCCTCGCTGCCGCCGCCACTGCGGACGAAACCGGCAACACCACGTCCCCTCGCCGAGCACTCCTCCAACGTTTTGGCACATACGGCTTCTCAGAGCCGTCCGGCCCACTGCGACGTTTCATCGCAGTGCAACAATTGATCATAGCACCAAACAGGATCGAAGTAAGTCAATCCTTTATCGATCGTTCTTGGAAAATTGGTGCAACACGTGATTCAGAAATCACACAGCTGTTCAAGACTGTTACACGGCGTGGCCGACTCATGCCCGTACGCGCGGTCGCCGAGCACGAGCCGGCTCGTCATTCGAAAGTTCGTCAGAGCGAGACCCAGCCGCCGTCGACGACCAAGTCCTCGCCAAGCACAAAGGACGAGTCGTCGGACACCAGGAACAGGACCGCTTTAGCGATCTCGTCCGGGTCAGCGAACCGGCCCATCGGCACTTGTGCGGCAAACTGTTTGCTCATGTCGTCAAGCTGCGCGTCCGACATGCCCAATTTCCCGAAGATCGGGGTCGCGACCGGACCGGGCGAAACCGTATTGACGCGAATGCCGCGATTGATCAGTTCCGCTGAGAATGTGCGCGCGAGCGACCGCACAGCGGCCTTAGTCGCCGCGTAGACAGAGGTGCCGGGCACGCCGGTTTGGTTTGCCATCGAACTCGTGAGCACGACCCGCGCGCCATCGCGCAGGATCGGTGCAATTTTCTGTACGGTGTAGAAGGCGCCCTTGATGTTGACGTCGATCAACTCGGAGACCGCTTCGGCGTCGAACTCGTCGAACGGGCTGAATTTGGCGATGCCGGCGTTCGCAAACAAAATGTCCAAGCCGCCGAAGCGATCGCGAATGACGCCGGCCAGACGGTCAAGATCGTCGATAGACCGAACGTCCGCCTGCACGGCATCGACCGCCTGACCGAGGTCGGCTTTGGCTTGTTCCAGGCGTTCCGCGTTCTGGCCTGTGATCACGACACGCGCGCCTTCTTCGATAAAACGCTTGGCTGTCGCCAATCCGATTCCCGTCGTGCCGCCAGTAACCAAAGCGATCTTACCGTCTAGTTTGCTCATGATTGGTCTCCCGTATTGTCCATGGTTTGAGTGTTGAGGATCCGATATAAATACCGATCGGTATGAAAATACGGCCTTGCAATCCCCTGTCAAGGGAATAAATTACCAATTGGTATTTTTTTGGAGAGACGAGCCAATGCCCCGCGGCCGGCCGCGCAAGCATGACCGGGATGAGACGCTGGACACCGTGATGCAGGTGTTTTGGGAGCGCGGCTATCATGCGACGTCGATGAACGATCTGGTCGAGGCAACGGGCGTCGCAAAGCCGGGCCTGTACGCCGATTTTGGCGACAAGGACCATCTGTTCGTTGCCGCCGCCGAGCACTATGCCGAAGCACATGGCGGCAAAGCCGTGCTGGCGCTGGAAGCTGAACCGGAGGCCCGGACGGCTATTGAATGCTATTTGATGGAAATTGCCGACTTGGCCAAGGCCAGAGGCCGGCCACCTGGTTGCTTCATGGTCAATAGCGTCAGCGAGTGCGCCGTGCTCGACAAGACCGTCGCGCGCCGCGTACGAGCGTTGCGTGCAGAGGGTGAAAAACGGGTGCGCGCAAAATTGGAACTCGCAAAGCGCGAAGGGCAGTTGCCGCCCGATCAAGATATCGACGATTTGGCCACCTTCATTTACGGACAAACGGTGGCAATCGCCAACATGGCGCGAACCGGCACGGACAGACCCACGCTGAAACGCTTCGTGAAAAGCGCCATGGCGGCCTGGCCAAACGAGCACGCATAGCGCGCGAGTCCAACCTCATCCGTCGGCCCGAGACGCTGCCCCGGCTCGGAGATATCTGCGCCGGCGTGTGTCTGCCGCAATGTGGGATTGCGTATTTTCGCATCGACAGGCGGGGGCCGGTTCGGTGAAAATGGCCGCCAGGTGGACGCGGCGGTCGCGCGATGCGGCGCGCGCAGTGGAGAACAGACTTACCCCGAGAGGCTCAGGACCATGCCCGACGACGTGCAAATCAACATTGCTGGTGGCTTAGAATTCCCGCTGCCCCGTATGGCGCGGGTCCGCCAAGTTTTCGAGGACCAGGCGCTTGCCGATGTCGGCGGCGCGGTGTCCGAGCAACTGCAACGGCCTGAAATCGCTGACAAAATCAAGCCCGGCGCGAGCATCGCGGTGGGTGTTGGCAGCCGCGGCGTGAACAATATTCAGACGGCGGTGAAAGCGTTGGTCGCTGGGCTCAAAGCCAAGGGCGCCGAGCCGTTTATCTTCCCGGCCATGGGCAGCCATGGCGGCGGCACCGAGGAAGGCCAGCGCGGCATTCTCGCCGGCTACGGCATCACGGAAGACCAAGTCGGCGCGCCGGTGCGCGCGACCATGGACACCGACATCGTCGCCGAAATGTCGGACGGCACGAGACTGCATGTCGACCGCTACGCGAACGCCGCCGACGGCATCGTGCTGGTCAATCGGATCAAGCCGCACACCAGTTTCCGCGGGCCGATCGAGAGCGGTATTTGCAAGATGATCATCATCGGCATGGGCAAGATCGCGGGCGCCACATCGTTCCATGGCGGCTATGGCATGGATCAGTTCGGCGAGATCCTGCCGCCGGCGGCCGACATGGTGCGCAAAAACACAAAATTCTTGTTTGGTCTGGGCATGGTCGAAGACGCGTTTGACCACACCGCGATCGTCGAAGCGATTTCCAGCGAAACCCTGATGCAGCGCGAACCCGAGCTTCAGGCGCAGTCCAAGGAGATGATCGCCAAATTGTTCTTCGATGAGATCGACGTACTGGTGATCGACGAAATCGGCAAGGAAATCAGCGGCGCGGGCGCCGATCCGAACGTGACCGGCGGCGCGGCGCGCGGCGTCAAAGGCTTCGAAAAGCCGTATGTCAAAAAGATGGTCATGCTCGATGTGACCGACGCGACGCACGGCAACGCGTGCGGCATTGGTTCGGCCGATGTGATCACCAAACGGCTGTTCAATCGGATCGATTTCCCGATCACCTACGCCAATATCGTGACCAGCACCTACCTGGAAGGCGGCCGGGTTCCAATCGCCATGCCGACCGAGCAAGACGCGGTGCGGCTCGCGGTCAAGACCCTGCCCGGCATCGCGCCGCAGGATGCGCGCATCGTGCGGATTCAAAACACGCTGACGCTCGGCGAAATTCGGGTCTCCGAATCGATGCTCGACGAAGTGCGCAACCACCCGCGCATGGAAATTCTCGAAGAGCCGGCGGATATGGCCTACGACACCGCCGCGTAAGCGGACGCGACACGACCCGCGCCGTCGGCAAGGGCGGCGCACATGTACAGCCGCCCGCACGCCCTTCCGTGGCGTCGCGGGCGCTTTCTTTCATCTGTGATCCGTCAAGGGGGAGTGGGATGGATATTTGTCTGATTACCGGAACCAGCACCGGCATCGGCCAGGCCGCCGCGCTCAGTTTCGCGCGTGCCGGCTACAAGGTCTACGCGACCATGCGCAACTTGGCGAAAAGCGAACCGCTGATAGAAGCTGCCGCCGCCGAGGACTTGCCGATAACCGTCCTTCAATTGGACGTCACGGATCAGGGCTCGATCACGGATGGCGTGAAACAGGTGCTCGATGCCGAAGGGCGCATCGACGTATTGGTCAACAATGCCGGGCTTGGCGCCGCCTGCCCCGTTGAGACCTATCCCGAAGACGAGCATCGCGCGCTGTTCGAGACCAACTATTTCGGCCTCGTGCGCATGATCCAAGCGGTCTTGCCTGGCATGCGTGAACGCAGGAGTGGCGCGGTTCTCAATGTCTCCTCGATCATGGGGCGCACTGGCGGCGTCAACCAAGCGGCCTATTGCGCGAGCAAGTTCGCGGTCGAAGGCATGAGCGAGTCCCTGGCGCTTGAGCTCGCGCCGTTCGGCATTCGCGTCGCGATTATCGAGCCCGGCGTGATCGGCACGCCGATCTTCGACAATACACCGCTTCACTATGACGAAAGCTCGCCGTATCTGCGCAGCATGAATCAGTGTGGCATGTTCTACCGGACCGCTGTGCCCACTTCGTCGCGACCGAGCGAAATTGGCGATGTCATGGTGCAGGCGGTGCAAACCGACAAACCACGCCTGCGCTGGCTGCACGGCGTCGCGGACGAGTTGGCATTGCGGCGAACGGATATGAGCGATGAAGACTATGTCGCCCTCGGCACGCTTGAGGGACCGGCCTACGTCGATCGATACAAGGAATTGTTCGGTATCGATCTGTCGGCAGCCTTGAGATAGCGCGCGACGATTTCTTGCTACGGCATGTAGTTTGAGGCTGGCCTTATGAAGAACGACACCAATCGCCAGGTCATTTTGGTCGCCCGACCCGATGGCATCCCGCAAGCCGAGCACTTCGCGGTGCGCGACGGTGCGCGCCCGGCGCCGGGTGACGGCGAAGTATTGATACGCAACCACTATGTGTCGGTCGATCCGGCGATGCGCGGCTGGGTCAGCGCGGTCGCAAACTATTCCGAGCCCGTGGCGCTCGACTCTGTCATGCGCGCCATCGCGGTCGGCGAAGTGGTCGAAAGCAAGAACCCGGACTACGCCGAGGGCGAATTCGTTTGCGGCCTGTTCGGCTGGCAGGAATTCGCGACCACGAACGGCGACAATGTCTGGTTCCGGCACGATCCGGATAAGGCGCCGATCACTACCGCACTGGGTCTTTTGGGCATCAACGGACTGACCGCCTATTTCGGCCTCCTCGACGCCGGCGAACCGAAGGACGGCGAAACCGTCGTCGTGTCGACTGCGGCCGGTGCGGTCGGCAGCGCCGTCGGACAGATCGCCAAGATCAAAGGCTGCCGCACGGTGGGCATCACGGGCAGCGACGAAAAAGTTGCCGCCTGCACTGAAGAGTTCGGTTACGACGCGGCGATCAATTACAAGACTGCCGACCTCGACAAGGCGCTGGCAGACGCCTGCCCCGACGGTATCGATGTCTATTTCGACAATACCGCCGGCGCCATCTCGGACGCGGTCTACCGGCAGCTCGCCATGCGCGCGCGCTGCATTGTCTGCGGCACCGCTTCGGTCTCGAGTTGGGACCCCTGGCCCGAAGGTCCGCGCCCGGAGCGGCACATGCTGGTCAAACGCGCGCGTATGCAAGGCATATTGCTGTTCGACTACCAGGACCGCTTTGCCGAGGCGCGCAACCAATTGGCGGCGTGGCTCAAGGACGGTTCGCTGTCCTATCGCGAGGACATCCTTGACGGGCTGGACCAGGCGCCCGGCGCAATCGCCAAGCTGTATGCCGGTGAGAATCGCGGCAAGTTACTGATAAAGGTATGATATGAGCGAAAGGCGGCGGTGATCCGCTAGCACTTCGATGAAGAGCCGCGCAAACAAGATGGACATGCGCCAATGACTTGGAACGAGTTGGTTACGTTCGCCGCGGCGATGTTCACGATCACCAATCCGATCGGCAACGCGGCCATTTTCATCGGCATGGCCAGCCAACGGTCGGCAGGTGAGCGTCACAAGATCATCATCACAACGGTCCTTGCGTCAGCAATTATTCTCGTCGTGATTACCTGGGCCGGCGAAGGTCTGCTCGGATTTTTTGGCGTTTCGATTCCGGCCCTACAGGCGACCGGCGGTGTGGTGATTGCCCTGTTCGGTCTATCGATGCTCCATGCGCGCCATAGCGGTTTGCATACCAATGAGGACGAACGCGGCGAAGCGCAAACCAAGGACTCGATCGCGATCGTGCCCCTGGCAATGCCGATTGTCGCGGGCCCCGGCACGATTACCACGGTCATTGTCGCCACTCACACGCATAAGGGGGTCACGAACAACCTTGAGATCTCTCTTGTCTGCGTCGCGGCCGTGCTCGTAGTGGGAGCGTGCTTCCTTGCCGCCGCGCCGATCTCGCGCGTGCTGGGTATCGCCGGCATGAACATCCTCACGCGCTTTATGGGCCTGATCCTGACGGCGATCGCGATTGGCATGCTTGCCCAGGGCATTAAAGGACTGTTGCCGGGTTTGGCCTGAGCGACCATCGGCTCGGCGCCAACCATGCGTGGATTTGGCCGCACCGATCCGTATAGTGCGCCCTCCGGTGAACGCAGGAGATCCGGCGCCGAATTCTTGAGCTTAGAAAGACGCCAGTTATGACGCTCAGCAGTGGTCGCGAGTTTTTGAGCATTCCGGGCCCGACCACGGTGCCGGACGATGTGCTGAACGCCATGCATAGGGCGTCGGTGGACATTTACGCGGGCAGCTTGATCGAACTGACCGCCAGCCTGTTTCGAGACTTGCCGCGCGTGTTTCGCACCGAAGGCGATTGCTACGTCTACGCCGCCAACGGCCACGGGGCGTGGGAGGCGGCGCTGACAAATGTCCTGTCGCGCGGCGATAAGATCCTGGTGTGCGAGAGCGGGCGGTTCGCGGTCGGCTGGGGCGAAACGGCCGGCGTCGTCGGAGTCGCGGCTGAGGTGCTGCCCTGCGATTGGCGGCGCGCGGTGGACCCCGCGGCGCTCGAAGCCCGTTTGCGCGAAGACACCGCCGGCGAGATTAAAGCAGTGATGGTTGTGCAGATCGACACGGCATCCGGCGTCCACAACGACATCGCGGCGATCCGGCGCGCGATGGACGGTGCCGGTCACAACGCGTTGCTCATGGTAGACGTCATTGCCTCACTCGGGTGCGTGCCGTTCGAAATGGACGCATGGGGTGTCGATGTCGCGGTGGCGGGGTCGCAAAAAGGCTTGATGATGGTGCCGGGTCTAAGCTTCAACGCCGCCGGACCCAAAGCCAAACGGGCGAATGAGACCGCCGGGTTGCGCACCCGCTATTGGGATTGGCAGTTCCGCGACGGCGACGAGCACTATCAGAAGTATTGCGGCACCGCGCCCGAGCACATGATGTTCGGCTTGCGCAAATCGCTCGACCTCTTGTTCGAAGAGGGGTTGGAAAGCGCGCAAACACGGCACCGGCTGTTGGCGGAAGCCACGCGCCGCGCGGTCGATGTCTGGAGCCGCGCGAGGGGACTCGATTTCAATATCAGCGAACCGGCGGAACGCGCGGATTCGGTGACAACCATCGTCATGGCCGATGGCCACAATCCGCAGCCCCTTAGGGATTATTGCCAGCAGACCTGCGGCGTCGTCTTGGGTACGGGGCTCGGCGCGCTCACCGGCCGTGCGTTCCGCATCGCGCATATGGGGCACGTCAATGCGCCGATGATCCTCGGCACGTTGAGCGTTGTCGAAATGGGCCTCGCCGCCACCGGCATTCCGCATGAGAAAGGCGGCGTGCAGGCGGCAATCGATTATCTGGCCGGCGCCGCGCCGGCTTGATCTCCTTGCCAGGCTAATCAAAACCGTGCCCGAAGATCACGCCGCCGAGACGATCACGCCGCCCGCGCGCATCCGCGATCGCGCGGCGATCCGTGCCGCCGCATGGATGGTCGGTACGCTGGTCAGCTTCATCGCGATGGCGGTGGCCGTGCGCGAATTGGCCGACACGTTGCACACGTTCGAGATCCTGTTTTGGCGCAGCCTGGTGAGCCTGGTGGCGACGCTCGGGATTGGCGCGGTCGCCGGCTGGCATCTGCTCAAAGCCGTTCAATTGCGCTGGCAGATCGGCCGTAATTTAGTGCATTTTCTTGGCCAGGCGGGCTGGGCCTACGGCATCGCGGTGTTGCCACTCGCGACCGTTTTTACGCTCGAATTCACCATGCCCGCGTGGGCCTCCCTGCTCGCTATCCTGTTTCTCGGCGAACGCATGACGCTCGCGCGCGCGGTCGCGGTGACTGGCGGGTTCGTCGGCATCTTGGTGATCGTGCAGCCGGGTGTCATGGCGCTCGACCTATCGATGCTGATCGTGTTGGGCTCCGCCCTCGCCTATGCCATGGCGCACACCATGACCAAGCATCTGACCCGGCGCGAAACCATTCCGGCGATCCTGTTTTGGATGGCGCTGGTGCAATTGCCGATCGGCTTCGTCTTGGCCCTATCGCCATTCGGCGACGGCTGGACCATGCCGTCGACCTTGAACGATCTCTTCTGGATTCTCGTCGTCGGTCTCGGCGCGCTCACCGCGCACCTGTGTCTCGCGCGCGCATTCAGCATCGCCGACGCGATCATCGTCATGCCGCTCGACTTTTTGCGCCTGCCGCTGATCGTGCTAATCGGCGCCGGGTTCTACGGCGAAGCGCTGCAAATCGAAGTCGCGATCGGCGCGGCGATCATTATGACGACGCTGCTCTATGCCTTGATGCGGGAACGCGGATGACGCGCGACGAATTCAATACGTTCTGCGAGAGCCTCCGAGCGACCACGAACGTTGTTCAGTGGGGTGGGGCGTCAGTCTGGAAAGTCGGCGGCAAGATCTTCGCCGTGTGCTCGATCTGGGGGCCGGGCGATCACGACAAGATCAGCTTCAAATGCAGCGATCTGTCGTTCCGCGTGCTGTGCGAACAGGAGGATATCGCTCCGGCGCCGTATCTTGGCCGCCGGCAGTGGGTGCAGCTCGGCACACCCGACGCCCTCCCCGACACGGATATCCGAAGCTATATCGAACAGGCGCACACCATCGTCGCCGCCAAACTGACGAAGGCCAAGCGCGGGGAATTGGGGCTGTAGCGCGCAGCGGCTCACGCGTCACCCCGGCCTACGAGCCGGGGTACAGGGCCCCAAGACCCGCCATTCGACGGTTCTACCCGCCCTCCCTGGACCCCGGATCAAGTCCGGGGTGACGGGTGGAGCAGCACCGCCGCGACGTCTCTCCTTGCGTCCTGGCAAGAGTTTGAGTGAGGATTTTTGCGCCAAGTTCCGGCGCTTCGCGATTCACGACAGACTTGATAGAAATGAGGGATGCCAGCGACCTCATCCCATTCATGATCCGTCTCGCGCTCGCCCTGCTTCTTGCCGTCCTTCTCGCCCTGCCCGCCGCCGCGAATCCGGCGACGCGGGAAGTGCCGCTGGATGAGATGGCGTTCACCCATCACACGGCGGGGCTCGAATTCGAGCAAATCCTCGAATATCGCAAGGGGCTGGTGATCTTTGAGAAGCTTTGGGTGCCGTCTCCGGTGCGTGCCTCGCTCGGTCGATTCGACGGGCTGGGACCGCTCTACAATGCGTCGGCCTGTTCGCGCTGCCATCTGCGCAACGGACGAGCGTCCGCGCCGCACGATCCGCGCGGGTTGCGCAATTTGGTTTTGCGCATCCTGGTGCCGGACGAAGACGGAGGCGCCCTGACACCCGATCCCGTCTACGGCCGGCAATTGCAGACCGCCGCGACGCCAGGTCACCCGCCGGAAGCCGTCTTGCATGTCTCTTATTCCGATAAGCCGGTCGTGTTATCGGACGGTACGACCGTGAACCTGCGCCAGCCCTCCTACCGACTCGATGAACTTGCTTACGGGCCGATGCATGCGGGCGCCGCTTTGTCGCCCCGCATCGCACCGCCCATGATCGGCTTAGGTCTGTTGGAAGCCATACCTGCCGAAACGATTATGGCCCTTTCGGACCCCGGCGATCTAGACGGCGATGGTATTTCCGGACGCGCGAGTGTCTTGTCCGAGACTGACGACGGCTCACCGGTGCTCGGACGCTTTGGGTGGCGCGCGTCGCAACCGACGGTGCGCGCGCAATCCGCCGCCGCTTTCCTGGACGATATCGGCATGAGCACGTTCGAGCGTCCCGAGCCGCACGGCGACTGCACGGTGCAACAGGAACTGTGTCATCAAGTGGTGATCGGCGCGGATGTCATCGAAATCGAGGATCGCATGATGAAAGTCCTTGATTATTTCGGCCGTCACGTCGCAGTTCCGAAGCGCGAAATCGCCGACGACGCCGCGTTTGTCCAAGCCGGCTGTCCCGCGTGTCACGTACCGGCGATTGAGGTGCCCGACGGTGATGGAACAAAGACCATCCGGCCGTACACCGACTTGCTGCTGCATGACATGGGCGACGGCTTGGCGGACGGAACCGGACGCGAATGGCGGACGGCGCCGCTGTGGGGCCTGGGCCTCACCCAAACCGTGAATCCGGACGCCGGCTTCCTGCACGACGGCCGCGCGCGCACGATTCTGGAAGCCGTGCTGTGGCACGGCGGCGAAGCGCAAGCCGCGTGCGACGCGGTGGTCAACATGCCGGCGCATGAACGCGAGGCGCTCATCACTTTCTTGGAAAGCCTATGACGCGCCTTCTGCTCGCCGCCATCTTCGCGGCCGTTTTATGTGCCAACGCACAGGCCAGCCCCGCGACGCGCGAAGTGCCGCTCGACCGGATGGCGTTCACGCATCCGGCGGCGTCGCTGTCTTTCGAAGACCGCCTTCTGTTCGAAAAAGGCCGGGTGATTTTTCAGCGCTTGTGGCTGCCCGCGCCGGTGTTCGGCATGCAGCGGCGGATGGATGGGCTCGGTCCGCACTACAGCGCGTCGGCTTGCGCACGCTGCCACATCCGAAACGGCCGCGGCTCCGCCCCCGATACCCGACTTGGTCTCTTACGCATGGCTTTGCCTGTGACGATCGCGGGGGAGAATGGCGGCGCCGAGGGCCCGGATCCGAACTATGGCCGCCAAATCCATCTTTCGACCGTGCACCAGCACCGACCCGAAGCTGTTCTTGCCGTAACCTATGCGGAGCGGCCGGTCGCCTTGGCGGACGGCACCAGCGTGTCGCTCCGCGCACCGACATACCGTCTGACGGATCTTGGCTATGGCCCTCTGCATCCGGACGCGGTGGTCTCGCCGCGCATTGCGCCGCCCATGATCGGGCTCGGTTTGCTCGAAGCGATCCCCGAGCGCGAGATTCTTGCGCTCGCGGATCCAATGGATCGCGATGGCGACAGCATTTCGGGCCGCGCGGTCATTTTGAAAGACGAAGCGAGCGGCGGGGAACGGCTCGGCCGTTTCGGTTGGCGCGCGACGCAAGCAAACGTGTTCGATCAAACCGCGCGCGCCTTTGCCGATCACATCGGCATGAGCAGTTTTGTGCTTCCGGCCGTTTGGGGCGACTGCCAGCCCGCGCAAACCGAATGCCGCGAGGCCGCACACGGCGCCGACCCGCATGAAATCGAAACCTATTCGTTCCATATGGCCGTGCTGTACAGCCAACAGGTCGCCGTGCCGGCGCGCCCGGAGGCCGACGACCGCGTGTTCGTCGAAGCCGGATGCGCCGCGTGCCATCGCCCACGTTTCGACCTGCCGCCAACCGAAGACGGCCCGGCGAGAATCATCCATCCCTATTCGGATCTACTGCTCCACGACATGGGCGACGGCCTCGCCGACGACGCGGGCCGCGAATGGCGCACGCCGCCGCTTTGGGGCCTGGGCCTCACCAAGACCGTCAACCCGGACGCGGGCTTCCTACACGATGGCCGCGCCCGCACCATCCTCGAAGCCATCCTCTGGCACGGCGGCGAAGCCGAGGCTGCGCGCAATGCGGTGGTCAATATGAGCGCCGATGACCGCGCCGCGCTGTTGGCGTTTTTGGAGAGTCTTTAGATTTCGCCAATTGATCGTAGCTTCATTGTGCCAAGCGCCGATATAGCGTCTCATCTAACCCTGTAGAATGCTGCAGTAGCGGCCAGCGTGCCTTCATCGACGGTCATGTCTTCCAAGTAAGTCGGAAGAGCGCCCGGCTATTGCAGCCGGGCACCCAACTTAGCCAAGATTGTCGTATTCAGACCCATTGGGGTTTGAAGCAGGTGTGCGAACACCTCCAATTACTCTGACATGATAATCCTGATATTTGCCACGTTCGATCTCGCGAACGAACTCAGCGCGAGTCATATCAGCGCCAGTGTAATTGTCGTGAAAACGGGTGTTGCGCCCGGTTTCGGTCTCATGAGTAACAGTTATACGTTTCCGCATGACCGTTCCTTCGATGTGGCAGATTGAAAAATTGCCTCTCGCGACCTACAGTCAGTTTGTTCCACTAACTGGTCCACGCCGTGTTCCGGGTCTATCCGGTGCCACTGCGCGGGTACCAGAAACACATGAAGCCGAGGCGTGAACCATCACACCTCGGCTTTTTTATTAGGCGATCACAACCTTATACGTCAACCCCTGGGGCGCACACGAAAATAACAAAAAATTTGTTTTTCGTCAATACAAAATATGCCCTCAGATATCAGGCTACGATTTTGGCCGTGAGCTTGCGCAGCACCTGTCCGATTTTTGTGAACTAATTGCTTGGAGAAAGGCGGTCGTCCACCCTCACCGACGCGTCCAAATAGCTTTTGGCTCGGGTCTTTACAGCGCATTGGCGATCGAGACGACCGATTGGTAGGCGCCCCAAATCGAGAGGACGAAGAGGACGGCGAGCAGTGCGTTTTCCCACCAGCGGTTGCGCCACTCGGCTCCGATCAGGCTCGTGCGCGCGGTGAGAAGCCAGAGCGCCCCGCAGAGCACTGGCAGAACGACGACGGCGGCGGCGTTCGCGAGCAGGGTCAGGGTGATAAAGCCGGGCATGCCGGGTAGCGTCCAGATCAGCGGTGTGAACAGGCACCAAGCGGCGGTCGCGCGATAGACCCAC
>JANQOH010000042.1 GCA_028289725.1 Alphaproteobacteria bacterium | reverse complement strand
AGCCGGTGAGACAGAGAAACGGCGGGCGGCGCAAGCCTTATCCTGGATGTGGGCCGAGGTGAGCGAAACGCTGGAAGCACAGCTCCGCGCCGCGCCACAAGTCGCTAAGCGCCTCCCGGACATCGAAAGCAAAGTTGCCTCGGGTGCGCTGAGCCCCACGGCGGCGGCCGCGCGTTTGTTGTCGATCTTTCTTGGGTCCAATTAGCGGCGCGCGCGTTTCGTTATCGCACTAAGCTTTTTATGGATTCCTGCGGGCATTGGATTTTTCTTGTCATTTCTCTGGCGCTGACGGCGACACCGCTGTGCCCGTGGCCATTGAGGCGCCAAGGATCGGCAATGAAGGGTTTTGACGAAACCGCCCACGGTGCGCCACACTGGCGGCAACCAACATAGGCCGGGAGTAAGAAATGGCGCGCGTGCGGGATATCGAGGTTGACGAGGTCGCGGAAGAGTTGAGGCCGATCTACCAGCGGATCGAAGCCGAATTCGGCCCGTTCATGAGCCAGGTCAAAGTATTCGCCCACCGCCCGCCAATTCTCGAACATTTGATGGGCTTGGTGCTCGATCTCAACGCGCAAAAGGTGGTGCCGAAACGCTACCTCGAGATCGCCGTGCTCGCGGTTTCCAAGTTAAATGAATGCCGCTATTGCGTGGCCCATCACGCGCCGCGCCTGGTCGAGACCGGCCTGCCGATCGAGACGGCTATGAATATTCTGGAACCCGACTGTCCGGGCTTCGACGACGTCGATCGTTTGGTGCGCGACTATGCCGTGCAAGTTACGACGGATTCGAAGCGCGTGAGCAATGATATGTTCGCGGCGCTGCGCGATCACTTCGACGAAGCGCAAATCGTCGAACTCACCTTCCGGACCGCCATGTGCGGCTTTTACAATCGTTTCAACGAAGCTTTGCGTCTCGACATCGAGGAGGGCGTGCTGGAAGATGTGCTCGCCAAGGGCGGCCGCTTGGAAGATTTGCCGCCCGACGAATTGACGGAGCACGCCGCAGAATAATGACGCGCCTACGCCGCATGATCGGATTGCCAAGCGAGGCCCGACGTCCGGACCGACGGCGGGCCATGGCGGCGTTGGCGCTGTTTGCGGCGGTTCTACACAGCATGGTTTGGCCCTTGCTGGCGGCCGCGAACGCATCCGACAGTCTTGACGGTCAATTCATTGAGATTTGCACGAGTGATGGCGTCCGGCTCGTGCCGATACCAAGCGATCTGAGTGAGCTCCCGGTCGATCCGTCCGCGCCCACCATGCATCTGGATTGTGGCGCCTGCGTCTGCACTGGCGGCGGCTGTACCGGCATGGCGTGCGCGCTGCCGACCGAAGCGGTTACTTATCATGTGGCGGCCAGCGTCTTGTTAGCGACGAACGTCGGTCGGCATGTCGCACCGCGCTACGCCCTTTCACACTCCCGCGGCCCGCCCGCTTAGCAGCGCCGAAACTCCAAACAAATTGTGATGCCGTGGCCGAACTTTGGCCCGGTTGTGAACTGTTGCGTGCGGGCGCTGGCTGAAGGGCCGCGCCGGGAGAGCTTGAAATGACGAGAAGACAAATTGGTGTTGTCGCCGGCTTGGCGGCGGCGCATCTGGCGCTGGGTGGCGGGCCATTGCTTGCCGATGATCCCGGCCTGACGATTTCCGGAGAACCGGGCGCGATCCGCGCCGATAGCCACGCGCCGATCGGCGTGATGGGCGATCACATGCACAAGGCCGGCGAGTTCATGCTGTCCTATCGGTTCATGCGTATGGATATGGAAGGAAACCGGATCGGTACCGACGAAGTGTCGCCGGAACAGATCGTCACCACCGTTGCGAACCCCCATGCCGGGCCACCGACGCTGCGCGTGGTGCCGCTCGACATGACCACGGACATGCACATGTTCGGCGCGATGTACGCGCCGACCGACTGGCTCACCCTGATGGGCATGGGCTCGTACCTCAAGAAGGAGATGGACCACGTCACCTTTCAAGGCATGATGGGCACAACGCGCCTCGGTGAGTTCACCACCAAGACGAGCGGAATTGGCGATACGCGGCTGAGCGGCCTGATCGGTATCTATGACGATGCCATGCACCATGTGCACCTGAACGCCGGTATCAGCCTGCCGACAGGGTCGATCGACGAAACCGACGACGTGCTGGCACCGACCGGCATGCGGCCGGTTCTGACCTTGCCATATCCGATGCAGCTCGGCTCCGGCACCTACGATCTGCTGCCGGGGATCACCTACAGCGGGAAGACCGATAAATTCGCTTGGGGCGCGCAATATGCCGGCACGGTCCGCATTGGCGACAATGATGCGAATTATGCGTTGGGCGACCAGCACGAGGTGACCGCGTGGGGCGGCTATCTATGGACCAGCGCGCTCCGCACGACGGTCCGTCTCAAGGGCCGCACCATCGGCAGGATTGATGGGATGGACGCGCGGATCACCGCGCCGGTGCAAACCGCGGACCCGAACAATCAGGGCGGCGAACGGATCGATCTGTCGTTCGGTATCAATCTCGCCGGGCAGAGCGGCTTTCTGCGTGGCCATCGCATCGCGTTCGAGATTGGCACGCCGATCCATCAAGACCTGAACGGGCCGCAGATGGAAACCGATTTCTTCTTCTTGATCGGTTGGCAGTTCGCTTTCGGACCGTTCTAGACGTTTTGGCGTCACGGCGTTTCTGCGCCGTGGCGCCGCCCTAGACCGATAGGCGGGTCGCCGATGGAAATACGCGCACGAGCATCGGCTCCACACGGCCACGCACGGGAACCTCATGGCGTTCCGCCGCGTCATCGGACACACCGCCACGGCTGAGCACCTCCTCCGAGATCACCAGCTGCGCTTGATAGTCCTTGGTCATGCCTTCGATGCGGCTCGCGGTGTTAACCACGTCGCCTACAACCGTGATTCCACGCAGATTGGCGTGGCCTTGTTCGCCAACAATGACCGAACCGGCGTGAATGCCGATGCCGATGCGCAGCGGCTCGTCGAGTTCATCGCCGAGCGTTCGGTTCAATGCGTCCAGTCGTTCGGCCATCAGCCGCGCGCCGCGCAGTGCGTCACGGCAGCCGGACTCGATGTCACCATCGAGTCCGAACAGCGCCATGATGCCATCGCCGATAAATTCGTTGACCACACCGCCTGCCTGCTCGATCGCCTCGGCCATGGCTTCGCGATAGCGGTTGAGCACAAACACAACGTCGTAAGGCAGCCGCGCTTCGGTGAAGCGCGTGAACCCGCGCATGTCGGCAAACAGGACCGCGACAGCACGTTCTTCGCTGCGCTGACGATCGGCGAGTCCCAACGCGTCGGCGGCGCTGGCGGTCGGCGGCAGCAGCGGTGTCACGGCCAGATCGCCGGTCGGTCGGATCTGGCAGGCGAGGCGAACCGAGGCCGGCGCTGATATCCGTTGCAGCAATTTCAATTCTTCGGACTCCGGAACAGTCAGCCCGTCCGCGCCGCGGTCAATATGGACGCGACAGGTCGAGCACCGGCCCCGGCCACCGCAAACCGACGCATGGGGAATGCCGGCCGCTCGCAAGGCTTCGAGCAACGTCATCCCGGGGCCGACCTCGGCGGTACGCGTGTCCGCATATGTGACGCGCGGTAAACGTCGCCGACTCCGGGCATAGGCGGCCGCGGCCTGGACAAGAAAGATGACCGCCAAGACGCTGAGATACCCAATCTGGATCGTCAGCATGGTGCTGATGACGAAATCGAGCACGTGCGGGCCGGCCTTCGCTTCTTCCGCGAGGTTCTGCAGCCAGCCGTCTTGCCTCGCTTTTTGCAACGTCCGAAAACCGCCGGATACAAACCCGGCGAGCGCCAGAGTGGGTACGAGGAGCGCGAGCGCGAAGAAGACCTGTCGCCAAGCTTGGTACCAAACTTTGAGCTTCAGCCAGGCCTGGAGGCCCAAGCATGCATGAACCCACACCAGTAGAACCAGTATCACTTGCGCGACGCCGAAATCCGGTCTGACGACCCAGAGGAACGCGAATACGAGCGCGTACGTGCTGTCGACTCCGAGCAATTCATCGATAATGCGTGTGCCGATGATGTGACCGGCCAAAAGCAATGGGATGAGCAGACCGAGAATGGTGTGGGCCAAGTGCCATCCCGGCAATTTCCAGCTCCGTCGCTCGATGATGGTCCAGATCGCCGTGGTCGTGTGGACCAGCGCCGCCGCGAGGAGCAGAGTGGTGCCGGGAATGGTTTGCCAGGGCTCCATCAGAATGGCGTGGCCACCGCTGACAGCCTCGTCCGATATGATGGCAAGCGCCGTGTTGATCAGATGCCCGGTCACGAACACCATCAACACAAGACCGCTGTAAAGCCTGAGGCGATTAAGCATGGTCGGACTGTTTTCCCTTGGCGGGCGGGTAAGCGCCCGCGGCGAAGTTTGAGGGGCAGCGGCGAAGCCCGCAAGCCTCAGGCGTTGGGCCTTGACGCGCCTCTATCACTGACTTAGAACCCACGCTTCCGCTTGGCCAGGTGCGGCTGCGCGGAGCCTTGGATAATTGGCAGGATTCCTAGGGGTCGACCATGTCCCGACGCTGTGATTTGACCGGATTGGGCGCGCTGCGCGGCATGAATGTGAGCCATGCGCATAATCGCACGCCCCGCCACTACCAGCCGAATCTGCAGGTTTGTTCGCTTTACAGCGACGCGTTGGGCCGCACGGTCCGCCTCAAGCTCGCCGCGACCACACTGCGGTCGGTTGAGCATCGGGGCGGCATCGACGCCTATCTCGAAAAGGCGCGCGCCAAAGAGCTGACGCCGCTCGGCCGCCGCTTGAAGACCCAAATCCAAAAGACGGCCAAGGCCGCCGCCAGCTAAATCGCGCCGGCTGGGCTAGGCCCGCCTTTCGATGCCTACGCAAAGCCCGATCAGACAGCTTTGGGCGCCCATCCTGGCGATGGTGGCGGTCGTCGTCGCATCCAATATTGCCGTCCAATACCCGATCAATGATTGGCTGACCTGGGGCGCGTTCACCTATCCCTTGGCCTTCCTGGTGACAGACTTGTCTAACCGGGCGTTCGGACCCGCACGGGCGCGCCAGGTCATCCTGGTCGGTTTCGTATTGGGTGTCGCGCTGTCGATCCCGGCCGGACCGCGGATTGCGTTTGCGTCGGGAACGGCATTCCTGGCGGCGCAGTTGCTTGATGTTCTGATTTTCGATCGCATGCGCCGCATGGACTGGTGGCGCGCCCCGTTGGTGTCGTCGCTGGTTGCCTCGGCGCTCGATACCGCGCTGTTCTTTACCCTCGCTTTCGCGCTGACCGGCGAGCCGTGGTTGACCTGGGCGCTCGGCGACTATGCCGCCAAACTTGCCATGGCGGCGGCATTGCTGTTGCCCTATCGCGCGGTCACCCGTTTGCTGCCGGTGTGGCAACCCAATTCGGCGGCGAACGCGTAGGGAACCGCACGCTCACAGCTTAAGCGCAAACATCAGCAACAGCGTGCGCTGTAGCCCGTTAAAATTGTCATCCGAAATCAGATAGAGCAGCGTTACGCCGGCATCGGTTGTGCGGGCGGCCACGCCTTCGTAATTGTCGACTTGGATGGGCGGCTGCAATCGCGCCACCTCGGTCAGGTCGTTGATCGGACCGGCGCCGGCCGGCGGCTCGATGATCATCAGCCGTGCCTTTGGCCCACCGATCGCGGTATAGCCGCGCTCAAGTACGAGCATTTGCCCGGTGGCCAGGCGGGTGAGGCCCGTGGGTTTGAAATAACCGTTGCCGGGATAGGTCAGCGCGCTGACCCTCTGGCCATCGACGAGCCAGCCGGCCAGTCGGCCATCCGACACAAAATGATCCTCGGTCAACATCAGCAAGCGGCCGTCCGGCAGGAACTCGATTGCCTCTAGTCCGCCATTGTTCCTGATGTTGGCCAGGCCTTGGATCGGGAGTTGCACGGGCTGAGCCGTGTCACCCGGCGCGGCATACCGTAAGGCCCTGTGGTGGCGTTCGAACGACACATACAGGCTGCCGTCCGGCGCGCGCGCCAGTGACTCCGAGTCCGACGTCCGCTTACCGGTCAAAGGCTGTCCGGTTTCGCTTAAAAGCCGCGTCAACGCTGCGTCCGCCAGGGATTCGAGCCGCCCGTCAGCGTCGTAAATCAGCCGCGCTTCAAACCACCATCCGGTGTCCGTGACGCTGGTTAGCTGTGCGCGGTCGGCACTCACTAAGAGCCCGGATAGGCCGCCAAAACGCGCGTCCTCGGAGGACAGTTCCACGCCGCCACGATAGCTGAGCGCCCCAACTGTTTGCGTTTCGGGTTTCGACGGCGCCAGAACGATCGATTTGGACTTGAGAGCGATCGGGTCCGCCAACGCGGAAGACCCGGCGACGATGGCGCATAGGCCGATGACAGGCCAGGCAATACGCCAATCCATTGCCCTACATCACGCGGGCGGGGGTGCGGGCACCGTGTTCGTGCGCCATATCCTCGTCGAAAAGTTCCGCCAACTTCTCGGTCATCGTGCCACCGAGTTGTTCGGCGTCGACAATGGTCACAGCGCGCCGATAATAGCGCGTCACGTCATGGCCGATGCCAATCGCCAAGAGGTCCACCGGCGAGGCGGTTTCGATCCATCGAATGACATCGCGCAAATGGCGGTCAAGATAATTGCCAGAATTGACCGACAGCGTCGAGTCATCCACCGGGGCGCCGTCGGAGATGACCATCAATATTCGCCTTTGCTCCGAGCGCGCCATCAGCCGATTGTGCGCCCACAACAAGGCTTCGCCATCAATGTTCTCTTTCAGCAGGCCTTCGCGCAGCATGAGGCCCAAATTCTTGCGCGAGCGACGCCACGGCGTATCGGCCGACTTGTAAACGATATGCCGCAATTCGTTCAGGCGCCCCGGGCTGCCCGGTTTGCCGTCCGCGAGCCACTGTTCGCGGGCGCGGCCGCCTTTCCAAGCGCGCGTCGTAAAGCCGAGAATTTCCACTTTCACCGCGCAGCGCTCCAGCGTGCGGGCGAGTATATCCGCACTCATGGCGGCCACCGAAATCGGCCGACCACGCATGGAACCTGAATTATCCAATAGTAAGCTCACCACCGTGTCACGGAAGTTCATTTCTTTTTCTAATTTGTATGACAACGGATAGGTGGGATTGGTCACGATGCGCGCGAGTCGCGCCGTATCGAGAATGCCTTCATCAAGATCGAAGTCCCAAGACCGCATTTGCTTGGCCAACAGCCGCCGCTGCAGGCGGTTGGCAAGCCGCGTAATGACGCCCTGAAGCGCCGCGAGCTGTTGGTCGAGGTGGCTGCGCAAGCGCGTGAGCTCCTCGGGTTCGCACAGTTCGGCGGCGTCGATCACTTCATCGAAATCAGTCGTATAGGCGTGATAGGCGGGTTGCCGGCTGTTGGACCGATCATGCGGCGGTCGCCAAGGCTCGGCATCGGCGGAGGCCTCTTCGTCTCCGGCCATCGACGCGTCGTCGCTCGAATCCATCTCGACTTCCGAGGCATCCTCGGCGACTTCGTCCGAATCCGCACCGGGCGTGCCCGACATCTCCACCGGCTCATCCGACGACTCGCCCTCGGATTGCGCATCCATGTCGTCGTCGGCCGCATCTTCGTCGCCCGCCTCGCTCTCCATATTGGCAGTGTCGTTTTCGTCCTCGTCGGCGAACTCCAAATGCGCGATCAACCGCCGCAATTGCTCCGCATAGGCGGCCTGGTCATCAACGCTTTCCGCCAATTGATCGAAATCGTCGCCAATCCGCTCATCGAGCCAGCTCCGCCAGAGGTCGCACATATGCTTGGCTTGAGCCGGCGGTTCCTGCCCGGTCAATTTCTCGCGGGCCAACAGGCCGACCACATCGATGATCGGCGCGTCGACCCGGTTCTCGACTTGATCGAAACGTTGTTCGCGGCAACGGGCCTCGACCGCAGCGGACAAATTGTCGGCCACGCCCATCATCCGGCGCGCGCCGATCGCTTCGCAGCGTGCCTGTTCCAGCGCGTCATAGATGCCTTGCGCGACTTGTCCAGGCGGGCGGCGCAGGCGGTGCAGGTCGGCGTCGTGATGCCGCTTGCGCAGCGCCATGGCGTCCGCTTCGCCACGGATTTCGCCGATTTCTTGCGTGTTCAGATCGCGTGACGGCGGGGTGAGTACGACGCGTTCTTGATCGAGACGCGGGCCGTTGGCGCCAAATGTGACCTCAAGCTCTCCGTCGCGCGCTATCGCGCGCGTGGCCGCGGCAACCGCGCGCTTAAACGCTTCTGACGGCAGTTCACCCCCGTCGGCCATGACGCATCAACCTCATCAGCCCGCAACGGCGTTGACCGGCGATTCGGTGAGCTCCTCGCCCATGCACCGCTGATAATACTCCGCGACCAGTGGCCGTTCAGTTTCGTCGCACTTGTTCAGGAACGTGACGCGAAACCCGAAGGCCATGTCGCTGAAAATATCGGTGTTTTCCGCCCAGGTGATCACGGTTCGCGGCGACATAACGGTCGAAATATCGCCATTCACAAACCCGGTGCGGGTCAGGTTCGCGAGTTCGACGATGACGGGCGCGACACCATCGCGCGCAT
>JANQOH010000059.1 GCA_028289725.1 Alphaproteobacteria bacterium | reverse complement strand
GCCTCCGCGTCGCGCAAGAGGTCGCAAACCACGGTGCCGAGGCGGCGGCCGTCACTGACCGTCGTGAGGCCGTCAACGCGGGCAAGGTCTTCGGCAACTTCCGCCATATTGGCGAGATGCGGTCCACAGACAACCGCGCCGCCAAGCTGAATCGGTTCGATCAAGTTATGGCCGCCCGCATCGACCAGCGACCCGCCAACAAAAACAAGCGGCGCGACCCGATAAAACAGGCCAAGTTCACCGAGGGTATCGGCAACATAGATTTCGGTCTCATCATCAATCGGGTCGGCTTGAGACCGTTGCGCCACGGTGAGGCCATGCTGTTGGAACATTGCCGCAACTTCGACGCCCCGCTGCGGGTGTCTTGGCACCACTATTGTTAGCAGACGAGGGATTTCCGCGCGCGCGGTAACGTGCGCGGTCAACACGGCGTCTTCCTCGCCTTCATGCGTACTCGCCGCCAGCCAAACCGGCCGCGCACCAACCTGGCTTTGAAACGCGTTGAGATCGCCGGAAATGAGAGGCAGTGGTTCTGTCGCATATTTTAACGTGCCGGAGACGCCCACGGCGTTTGCGCCGAGGCTGCGAAACCTTTCGGCGTCGAGCTCGGTTTGCGCAAGAATCAAGCGGAACCGCGCAAGCAGCGGACGGATCAAATGGCGCAAACGGCCCCAACGCCGGCTTGAGCGTTCGGACAGCCGGCCCTGAACCATCACCATGGGCACGCCGCGCTGTTGAGTCTGACCGATCATATTCGGCCACAGCTCCGACTCCACGAGGATCGCCAATTGTGGCCGCCAATGGTCGAGGAACCGCGATATCGCGCTCGGTATGTCCACGGGAACATATTGGTGTGTCGAACCGGACGGGAGCCGGTCGGCGAGCAGAGATGCGGATGTGACCGTCCCGGTGGTGACAAGAATGGAGAGTTGACGGTCGGCTGATAGACGCTCGATGAGCGGCAAGACCGAGACCGATTCGCCAACACTCGCCGCATGAATCCAAACGAGATCGCCGTCCGGGCGCTCTGCCGATGCATGACCCAGGCGTTCCGGTAGGCGTGCGGGATCTTCTTTTCCGCGTGCGGCTCGGGCCGCCAAGTGGCGACGAACGAGCGGCGTGCCGAGCCAAGTGAAAAACCGATACAAGCCCATCATGCGTTCAGATATTCACGGCGTCGCTTGCCCCAGGGCGCGTTGCTGGCGTCATTATAGGCGTTTTCTGTTTACGACCGATAACCGGTCAGACGATCGAAGGGCGCGCCGGACACCGTCAATCGGCCTAGCAAGCCACACACCTATTCCGCCGCGTCAGCTGAGTCGCGATCATCGCTGAATTGCAAATTGTACAGCCGCGTATAAAGGCCATCCGCTGCGTACAGATCATCATGACGCCCTTTTTCGATCACGCGACCCTGGTCGATGACGTAGATCAAATCCGCATTTCGGACCGTGGAAAGCCGATGCGCGATGACCAAGGTGGTTCGCCCGCTCTTGAGGCGGTCGAGCGCGGCCTGCACTTGGCGTTCAGATTCTGTATCCAACGAAGCGGTTGCTTCATCGAGCAGAAGTATCGGCGCGTCCTTCAACATGGCGCGTGCGATGGCGATACGCTGGCGCTGTCCGCCGGACAATTTGACGCCACGCTCGCCGACCACCGTGTCATAACCCTGCGGCAAGTTGCGAATAAACTCATCGGCGGCGGCGGCTTTCGCCACGCGAAAGATGGCTTCGTCTTCGGCGACACCATCCGTCGCGCCATAAGCGATATTGGCGCGGACCGTATCGTTGAACAAAGTAATTTCCTGGCTAACCAATGCGAGGGCATCTCGAAGCGAGCTCAATTGCAGGCCTTGTACATCTTGCCCGTCGATGCAAACGCGCCCTTTATCGACGTCGAAGAAACGGGCGATCAAATTGAGCAAAGTGGATTTCCCGGCACCTGATGGGCCGACGAGCGCGACTGTCTGCCCGCCGGCGACAGAGAGGGAGATACCAGTGATCGCGGCGACATCCGTGCCATAGGAAAAATGCACGTCGTCGAACGCAATCGCGCCATCCGTAACCGCCAGCGGTTTGGCGTCGGCGCGTTCAGTGATCTGGGGTCGCTCATCAACAACAGTGAAAACGCGTTGCGCCGCCGCCAAGCCTTCCTGCAACACGGTGTTTAGGTTGGCGACGCTTTTGAGCGGGCGATAGGCAAAGGCGAGAGCGGTCACAAAAGTAAAGAACGCGCCCGCTTCCATGCCGCCGTCAATCACTTGGCGGCCGCCATAGAAGATCACAAGAGCGATCGCGAGCCCGCCGAGCGCCTCCATGATTGGCGATAAGACGCCGCGCGTCATCGCGGTCTTCATGTACAGGCGGAACAGACGTTCTATCACCGACCAGGCGCGCGTCGTTTCGTATTGTTCCATGCCGTACGCCTTGACATGGCGAGCCCCTTGGAATGTCTCGTTGATGAGGGACGAGAATTCCGCGATTTCAGTCTGTGCGTTGACGACGACTTTGCGCATGCGCCGGCCGAGCCGGCTAATCGGCCAATAGGCCAGTGGGAACACGAAAAACACGATCAGCGCGAGGCCCCAATCCTGATAGAACATCAGCGCGACCAGAAACACGACGGTCAGAGACTCTTTGACCATGCCAGTCAATGTTTGCGACGTCGCTTGGCGGACCAAATTCGCATCGTTGGTCAAGTTCGCGATCAACCGGCCGGTTGGCGTCCGGTGAAAATAGGCGAGATCAAGCGAGATAACGTGCGCAAACACCTGCCGCTGAAGGTCGGCAACGATGCGCAGGCCAACCCAGTTCATAAGCACGGCTTGGCCAAAATTGGCGAGCCCGCCGCCAACCATCACGGCAACAACGGCCAATGCGATCGGCACAAGCATGGTTTCGTCTTTGGCCAGGAAAATGTCGCTGACCACCGGTTCCATTAGCCAGGCAAGCGCTGGTTGCGCGGTTGCCGCCACGACCATGCACGCGATGGCCGCGCCCAACCGGTAACGATAAGGCTCGAGATATCCGCCCACCAAGCGTCGAACAAGTGCGCCGGTCGATGCGCGCGGATCGCCCGTCGGATCCGCTTTGCGTGATTGGCTTTGCAGCGATTCAGTCAAATTCGCGGCCGTCTGCTTTCGGCACGTCGGTGCATTATCGCTGGCTCAGGGCCGCTCGCAAAGCCGGAAAAATATCCTGGCCCGCTGCAACCAGGTTGGGTTTTCGGATCTCCGGCCGGTTGTAGATCATGGTCTCGCCGTCGGCGTCGGTCATCACGCCGCCCGCTTCGGTGACCAGAAGGTCGCCGGCGGCGATGTCCCAATCACTCTTTGGACGTAGTGCGATTGTGCCGTCGAGGGCCCCAATGGCGACCAAAGCAATCTTGTAAGCGATCGCGTCGACCACTTCGATTGCGGCGTCGGGAAACAGGTGCTGCCACAATTGGCGGCGTTGCTCGTTGCGGCTTGAACCGAGTTTGGCGCCATTCAACGCGGATTGGGCCGTGACACGCACGACCCGGCCATTGAGGCGCGTGCCGCCGCCTTTGAAGGCTTCGACGAATTGTTCTGTACGGGGGTTGGCAATAACGGCGGCGACCGGGCGGCCATTCTCGACCAGCGCCGCCGATACGACCCATTCGTGATTGCCCTCGACGAACCCCTTGGTGCCGTCGATCGGGTCAATCACCCACGTTCGTGGCGCCTTGAGGCGATCTGATCCCGCCTCGCTTTCTTCGGACAGCCAGCCATAGTGTGGTCGCTGGCCCATCAAGCGCTCTTTAAGCGCCGCATCGACGGCAAGGTCGGCCTCTGTCACGGGATCGCCGGGATTTTTCTCTCGCACGTCAAAACCGCGATCTGCGAAATCGAGGGCGATTGCGCTCGCCTCGCGCACGGCGTCGCACAAAAGCGCGTGGTCGTCGGCGATGACGGCGGAAGTTTGATAAGGCTCCGCGTCGTCCGAAATCACAAACCCGCCACTGTCATGCCATCAACGCGCAGCGTGGGTGCGTCAAGGCCGTATCGGAATTCCAGATTGCTAGCTGGCGTCATGCGCGGAAACATGTCTAACAGGTTGCCCGCGACGGTCATTTCGCTGACCGGATAGGTGAGTTCGCCGTTCTCGATCCAAAATCCGGCGGCGCCGCGACTATAGTCGCCGGTGGTGCTGTTGAAACTCATGCCCATCATCTCGGTCACGTAGAACCCCGAGTCGATGGCCCCGATCATTTGCTCCGGCGTGTCCGGACCGGCCTCCATATAGAAATTGCTGGGTGAGGGCGAGGGCGGGGACGACGGCCCGCGCGCGGCATTGCCGGTCGTCGACAATTCGAGCTGCCGGGCCGAGCGCGAATCCAAGATCCAAGTCGCCAATCGACCGTTGTCGATCACCGTGTGACGTTCGCACGCGACTGCCTCGCCATCAAATGGCCGTGAGGAGAGTCCGCGTTCACGCAGCGGGTCGTCGACGATGTTAATGCCGTCCGCGAAAAGTTTCTCGCCCATCTTGTCCTGCAAGAAACTGGTGCCACGAACGATCGCACTGCCCGATATCGACATGGCGAGCAGGCGCAGGAAACCACCGGAGACACGTGGATCGAACACCACGGGGACCTGCCCGCTCTTCTGCTTACGGGGGTTCAAGCGCTTTACGGCGCGCTCCCCAGCGCGGCGACCGACATCGGCCGGGGCTTCGAGATCCTCAAGATGTCGGGTGCTGTGATAGTCGTAGTCGCGCTCCATTCCTGTATCGTGCCCGGCGACGACCGAGGCGACGACGCCAAAACGTGTTCCCGAATAGGCGCCCGCGAAACCATCGGAGTTTGCGAGCGCAACGGACGTCTTGCCCCAACTCGCCTCGGCGCCTTCGGTGTTGGTAACGCCGCTCACGCCGCGCGCCGCGTCTTCCGCTTCGGACGCGAATTCAAGCAGCGTGTCCGATCCCGGCTCATCGTCCGCGGCAAGGTTGAGGTCTGGGATTTCCTTGGCGAGCCGGTTGGAGTCGGCGAGACCGCAAAAGGGATCTTCCGGCACGGCGCGCGCCATCGCCATCACCCGTTCGACCATCTCGTCGGCGGCATTGTCGCTCGGGTCCGTGCTCGAGACCACGGCCTGGCGTTTGCCAACCAGCACCCGCAGGCCGAGATCGCTTGCCTCGGAGCGCTCCACGCCCTCGTTCTTGCCCATACGCCAGGAGGCGTCGAGCGACGCGGATCGAACCATCATGGCATCCACCGCGTCGGCCCCAGCCGCGCGGGCTTTCGCAATCAGACTGTCCAGGCGATCGAGATCGGAACCGTTTTCGGGCATCGAAGTCCTTCCAGTGAGTCGAATGGGAACGTATCAGCGGCTTGAGAACCGCCAATATATAGGACTTTGCCGCGAATATTGCGATGGGGTTTCGGCGCGGTGATTGCCAACACCGCGCCGAAGCGCCTTCGTCAGTCTCTTTGGCTAGTGAACACGGGTGACCTTATACCCGTCTTGCTCCAGCAAATTAATAACGCCGCGTTCACCAGGCAGATGGGCCGCGCCGATCGCTATGAACGCGTTTCCGCGGCCGATCAGACTTTGCATGCGTTCGACCATGATCACGTTTCGATCATAGAGGAGCCGATCCAACATTTTTGCGAGCAGCGCGGCGTCGCTGTCCGACATGGTCGTCTCGGTCATCTCGATGATCTTCCCGATCTCGCCATTCTCATACAGATCGACGACCCGCGCGAACGTCGCGTCGAAATAAGTTCGCATCCCACCTTGCGCCTCGGCGAAATCGACCATTTCCTTGAGCAGCCTGATCTCCTGTTCCTCATCGAAACCACGAAACAAGGCGACCTGTTCGTCGATGGTTTCAAGCGCCGCCAATTGCTTGCCCTGTGCGCGCGCATCGAGCTCGAGCTGACCGTCGAGCCTCGGAAGTTCTTCACCGTTCGGGCCTTTCCGCGGCGGCGGGACGCTCAGGATCAAATAGGCGACCCATGGTCGAAACATCTGCGCGGCGAATCCGGGGACACCGTGCGGCGCAAGCGCTTTCGCCACCGCGTCAGAGCGCTCTCGCCCGATCAGTTCGTCAAGCGTGCGTCCGTCGGTCATGAGTGTCACCGGCGACAATTTCATGCCCAATTCCATCTGAGCGGCCGGCTCGGCGATCAGTACCTCCAGTGCCACCAGGTCGGCATTGGCAAAAGCGAGGTCTGCTGCGTCCGGCATGTCGAGCACGCGCGGATCGTCGCTGTGCATGGTTCCGAATACGTGGCTCGGCGCGGTCCTGTCGGACTCGATCTTCCACAGCACGCCTTCGCCGTTCAGGAACTCCGACGCCTGCGCCGGCCAAGCGGCAAGAACCAAAAGAAAAGCAAAAAAAGACTGCGCCAGCCAAATTGCCGGGCGCATTCGGATCGATTTCAGAATGATCATGGGAGCAGACTCCCTCTACTTTTTCCAAATCGGCCGGCCATCCCCTGGCAGGCCGTAATCGCCCCATTTGCGCGTGACCGTCTCAATAATATCGTCGGACATACGTATTTTTGTCCCCCAGTCACGCTTGGTTTCCGGCGGCATCTTGTTGGTCGCGTCGAGACCTAGCTTGCCGCCCAGTCCAGCTTCAGGGCTCGCAAAGTCCAGATAGTCGATGGGCGTGCGTTCGACCACCGTGATATCGCGTGCCGGGTCCATGCGCGTGGAAATTGCCCACATGACGTCCTTCCAGTCACGGGCATCGATATCGTCGTCGACCACGATGACGAATTTTGTATAGAGAAACTGCCGCAAATAGGACCAGACGGCCATCATGATGCGCTTCGCATGACCCGGATAAGCCTTGCGCATGGACACAACGGCAATCCGGTAACTGCACCCTTCGGGCGGCAGCCAAAAGTCCACGACTTCTGGGAATTGTTGTCGAATCAACGGAACGAACAGTTCGTTGAGGGCTTCGCCCAATATGCTCGGTTCGTCGGGTGGGCGGCCGGTGAAGGTCGAGAGATAGATGGGATTCTTGCGGCGCGTCAGGGCGGTCACCGTGAACCTCGGAAACTGCTCGACCGCGTTGTAGTAACCCGTATGGTCGCCATACGGCCCTTCGTCGCCATAATCGTCCAGAGAGACATGGCCCTCGAGCACAATCTCGGCTTCGGCCGGGACTTTCAGCGGCACCGTCTTGCAATCGACGAGTTCCACGCGCTCGCCGCGTAGCAAACCGGCAAATTGATACTCGGATAAGGTATCGGGCACGGGCGTTACCGCGGCGAGAATCGTTCCGGGGTCGGCTCCGATGACCACGGCGGCTGGCAGCGGTTCGCGCCTCTCCGCGACCCACCGGGCATGATGTTGCGCGCCGCCCCGATGCTTGAGCCAGCGCATGAGCGTGCGATTTCGCCCCGTCACTTGCATCCGATAGATGCCGAGATTGAAAGCGTCTTCGCGTGCGTCGCTTGGGCCCTGTGTCACGACGAGCGGCCAAGTAATGAGGGGCGCCGGCTCACCGGGCCAACAGGTTTGTATGGGCAGCGCGGCAAGGTCGATGTCGTCGCCAGTCAGCACCACCTCATGGACCGGCGCCTTGCGCACGGTCTTGGGCCGCATCGCCATGACGGTCTTCGCCAAAGGCACCATATCCAGCGCCTCGCGCCACCCGCCGGGCGGTTCCGGCTGCCGCAAGAACGCCAGTGTCTCACCCACCACGCGCAGTTGATCGGGCGCCCGGCCCATGCCCAGCGCGACGCGTTCGACCGTGCCGAACAAGTTGACCAAAACCGGCATGTCGTAGACGTCGCCATTGTCGCGCACCGGGTTCTCGAAAAGAACGGCCGGGCCGCCTTCGGCGAGCAGGCGCGTTTGAATCTCGGTCATTTCGAGCTCAGGCGAGACCGGCGCGCTCACCCGCGCCAATTTGCCGGATTGTTCCAATTTCGAAATGAAATCGCGCAAGGAGCGGTAGGACATGAGTCGGCGCAGCCAAGCCTGTGGCGGGTCCGCGGAGCATGGGCGGCGCGGGCATCCTAGGGCGTTTGCGGATTGCTGTCACATGGGCTTCAATAAGCATCCTAAAGACTTAGGCATGCTTGCCGTATGCCCTATATTGGAAGATCACAATCCCAGAGATTTGTTGTTGTGGGCCAGTCGAAAAACCTCCAAAAACCGCTTGAATATGACGTGCGCCCGGGGCGGCGCGCTGATATCGCCGGGATTCAGGCGGTTTCGCGCGCCAGCTGGCACAAAGCCTACAAACATATCTTTTCAACGGAATCGATCGATGCGTTCCTGGCCAGCGCCTATGGTCGGGTGAGCCTTCGGGCGGCGATCGGCAATCGGCGCGCCAGTTTTCTGGTTGCGGCGCGCGAAGGCCGGGTTTTGGGCTTCTGTCAATTCGGCGATCGTGGTGGCGGGCCCGAATTGTTTCGCTTGTATGTCGATCCGCGCTGGTGGAGCCGCGGCATTGGGCGACGCCTGCTGTCTCACGCCGAAATGCAGCTCACCGCGACCGGCGCCCGGCGCTATTTCCTCACCGTGCACCGCCAAAATGAACGCAGCATTGTGTTCTACGCGAAGCAGGGATTCATCCACCAGGCCGCCCGCGATCGTGGCGATGAATGGTACATGACGAAGGTTTTGAGCCAGCCTGAGGCCTGACGCCTCGAAATCGCCTCCGATCGCCCTAATTTGTGTGCACCGCACAATTTTCTGGACCGCTGAGCTTTCGCCTGGCCATACTGCGCGCCTTGTGAGGCGCGACGAACAGCGTCCGGATACGTGGAGACGGCATGCTTTACCACTTGTACGAGATGCAGCACGCGGCGGTGGCCCCGGTTCGAATCCTAGCGGACCAGGGCCTGCAGATGCTGCGCAGCCCCTTCAATCCGGTGGGCGAAACGCCGGCCGGCCGCGTGGCGGCCGCGGCATTCGAAGTGTTCGAGCATGCGACCCGACGCTACGGCAAACCCAAATTTGATATCAACGAAACCGTCATTGATGGCGAAACCGTTGCCATCGAAGAGCGCGTGGTGGCGCGTAAGCCGTTTGGGCAGCTGAAATATTTTTCACGCGCCGCGCGTCGAAAAGATCCCAAGCTTCTGATCGTCGCACCTATGTCTGGCCACTACGCCACGTTGTTGCGCGGCACGGTCGAGGCGATGGTGCCGGATCACGAGGTTTACATCACGGATTGGCGCGACGCGCGCAACGTGCCGCTATACGAAGGCCGCTTCGACCTCGACGATTACACCGACTATGTCATCGACTGGCTGCAATGGCTTGGCCCCGACACGCATATCATGGCGGTTTGCCAACCATCGGTCCCTGTTTTGTCGGCGGTATCTTTGATGGCGCAAGCGGGCGACCCCTGCGCGCCGGCATCAATGATTCTGATGGGTGGGCCGATTGATACACGGGTGAATCCGACCGAAGTCAACACCCTGGCTGAGACCATGTCGCTTGGCTGGTTCGAGCGCAACGTGATCGTCCGCGTGCCGTGGCCGAACCCCGGCTTTATGCGTCCGGTTTACCCGGGTTTTTTGCAGTTGGCCGGCTTCATGAGCATGAACCTTGATCGCCACATGGACGCGCACTGGGACATATTCCGCCATTTGGTCGACGGCGACGGCGAAAGCGCGCAGAAAAAACAGGAATTCTATGAAGAATATCGCGCGGTCATGGACCTCACCGCGGAATTCTACCTGCAGACGGTGAAGGTCGTATTCAAAGAGCATGCGCTGCCGCGCGGGGAAATGGTTTCCCGCGGCCGCCGTGTCGACCCAAGTGCGATTACCGATACGGCGCTGATGACGATCGAGGGCGAGCTCGACGACATTTCGGCCGTCGGACAAACGCGCGCGGCGCATCTGCTGTGCCACAATATTCCAAAGGCCAAACAGCTCCATCACGAGCAAAAAGGCGTTGGCCATTACGGCATATTCAATGGCCGCCGGTGGCGCGAGCAAATCGCGCCGAAGGTGAAGGCGTTCATCCGCGAAAATGGATCGAAACCGAAGCGCTAACCGGTCACAAATCCGACAAATATCAGTACCGCGAAACAGTTGTTGGATCGGAACCGCGCAAGACAGTTTGCCGGATCGTCGGCATTAAGTGTGCGGACCTGCCAGCCAAGCTGTAACGCGCCTAACCCGATTCCCAAGTAAGCAGTCCAGGTCAATTCAGCCAGCCCGGCCGTCGCCACGAGACCGGCGAGTGTCAGTCCGTAGAACAACCACAAGGCAGGCTTGGTTCGGGATCCGAGCCATCGTGCGGAGGAGCGGACGCCGATCAGCGCGTCGTCTTCCTTGTCCTGGTGCGCATAGATTGTGTCGTAGCCGAGCGTCCAAGCGATACCGGCGGCGTAGAGCGCCAAGGCGGGCCCTTCGATCGTCCCTGTCGCGGCCGCCCAACCCACCAGGGCGCCCCAATTGAACGTGATACCGAGCCACGCCTGCGGCCACCACGTGATCCGCTTCATAAACGGGTAAGGCGCGATGAGCAGCAACGAGGCGAGGCCGATCCAGATTGCAGTGGGGTGCAGCTGGAGTAGAACGGTCAGGCCGATCGAGGACAGAACCACCATAAAGACCAAAGCATGGCGAACGGGAATCCGGCCGCTTGCGATCGGTCGCGTCGCGGTGCGCGCGACCCGCGCGTCAAAGTCGCGATCGACAATGTCGTTCCAAACGCACCCGGCGGCCCGCATGGCGACGGCGCCGATTAGAAACAAGACCATCAACCGAGCGCCTTCTGCCGTCCCTGGCCAAGCCACCGCGACCGCCCACCAACAGGGCCAAAGCAGCAGCAAGAAGCCAATCGGAGCGTGCAGGCGGGCGAGCCGCGCATAGGCGGCGACGCTATCGTGCCACGGCGCAGAGGCTGGCGCGTCGGTCATGGGTCTCGATCATCCCAAGGACAAACGTTTCGATGGCGTCAATTCTATCCATTTCAGGGCCAACGCGGAATTCGTGCCCTAAAGGGCGCTTGGCTTGCGGCCCGCGTCGGCGATAAAACGCGGCTATGCAGACCAAGCCGAAAATCCGGCTGTTCGTCGATGGCACCATCGCCGTCGACTCTCCGATTACGCCATCAAAGGAGCAAATGCACTATTTGCGCCGTGTGATGCGCTTGGCCGACGGCGACGATGTCCTGGTATTCAACGGCAAAGACGGGGAATGGCGCGCGCGTCTTGCCTGCGAAAGCCCGGGCGATGGCCAGCTCATCCCCGACGCAGTTTCCCGCGCACAAGAACAAAGTCCAGATCTCTGGTTGGGATTCGCGCCGGTCAAGCGGCCACATATCGACATGATCGCCATCAAGGCCACCGAACTCGGCGTTTCGCGCATTGTGCCTGTGTTGACGCGCCATACTGTGGTTAGCCGGGTCAATACGCGCCGCCTGCGGGCGAACACCACCGAGGCGGCGGAACAATGCGGGCGCCTCGATGTGCCCATTCTCGATGAGCCCACTTCACTCGACGCATTGTTGTCGCGGGCGGCCGGCCGTCCGGTTTTTTGGGCCGACGAAGCGGGCGGTGGGCAAATGTTTGGATCGGTTCTGGACGCGACCGGGCCGTCGCCCGCCCTCATTCTCGTGGGTCCGGAGGGCGGATTTGCGGCGGAAGAACGCGATTTGCTGCGCCGTTCGAGCAAGGCCACGGCGATTTCGCTCGGTCCGCGGATCTTGCGGGCGGAAACCGCGGCCATTGCCATGGTGACCCTTTGGCAGGCGCTGGCGGGGGACTGGACCCGAGGCAATTGACCAAGACACCGCGCGAAATAGCGTATATAGGACGGGGCCGCCCGGAAAATTGACCGGTCGGCGGCATGATGCGGTTATGGGGACGCAGCAGCCACCTGGAGACTTGATGGCATTAGACGAAGACCTCGACGCACCGGTTACCAAGGCGCGTGAGCTTGTCGAATATCTCGAACGCGGCGCCAAGCCGCGGTCGGCTTGGCGCATTGGCACCGAGCACGAAAAGATCGGCTACCGTTTGGAAGACCTGGCGCCACTGCCGTATGGCGGCGAGCGTGGCATTCGTGCCGTTTTGGAAGGGTTGACGAATTTCGGCTGGCAGCCGGTCTTCGAAGGCGACAACGTCATCGCGCTGAAACTCAATGGGCAGTCGGTAACCCTTGAACCTGGCGGGCAACTTGAACTGTCCGGTGCACCCCTGGAGACGCTTCACCAAACTTGCGACGAGGTGAACACACATTTGGCTCAAGTGCGCGAGGTTGCCGCAGGTCTGGATATCGGCTTCCTTGGCATTGGGATTCAGCCGAAGTGGCTGCGCGAAGAGATTCCGGTCATGCCCAAGGGCCGATACGACATTATGCGCGCCTATATGCCGAAAAAGGGCAAGCTTGGGCTCGACATGATGCTGCGGACCTGCACGGTACAAACCAATCTGGATTTCGACACCGAATCCGACATGGTGCGAAAATTCCGTGTCGCTCTCGCGCTACAGCCGATAGCGACCGCATTGTTCGCAAACTCACCATTTGTGGATGGAAAGCCCAACGGATACCTAAGCTATCGCACCCACATTTGGGCGGACACAGATGCGGACCGCTGTGGCGTGCCATCATTCGTTTTCGACCGCGCGATGGGTTTCGAGCAGTACGCCGATTATGCGCTCGACGTGCCGATGTACTTTGTCTACCGCGACGGCCGGTATATCGACGTGTCAGGACAGTCGTTCCGTACGTTTCTAGAGGGCAGGTTGCCGGCGTTACCCGGTGAGCGGCCGACCCTGGTTGATTGGGAAGCGCACCTGACGACGATTTTCACCGACGTTCGTCTCAAGCACTATTTGGAGATGCGCGGTGCGGACGGAGGACCGTGGCGGTTGCTTTGCGCGCTGCCAGCTTTGTGGGTTGGCCTGTTATACGATTCCGCGGCCTTGGACGAAGCCGAGCAATTGGTTCGCGAATGGGACCATGCGAGCATGTTGCGAATGCGCGCGGACGCGGCCAAGCGGGCCTTGAAAGCCGAGGTTGACGGCCGAAGCCTGCGCGACGTAGCACGCGACGTATTGGCGATCGCACGCAAAGGTCTTCAATCACGTGCGCGACTAGACCGCGGTGGCACGGATGAAAGCGGTTTTCTGACGTTGCTCGACAGCATTGTCGAGACAGGCGTGACGCCGGCCGATGAATTGCTTGAGGCCTATCACGGTCGCTGGCGCCAAACCGTTGATCCGTTGTTTGAAGAATATGCCTATTAGGGCAATCGTGGCGCGCACTGTAGTCGCGTGCGCTGGACTGCCGCTGCTAACATTTGGCGCATGTGGTTGGGCCGGGCCGGTGCCGCCCGACGGTCTACTCAGCATCAGCGGAACGCTATCCGAGGAAGGCGTCGAATGCCCGGCCATGCGGGGGGCCGACGGTCAACTCTATACGCTGACCGGCGATCTCGAAGGCATGGCGCCGGGCGATAATGTGTGTATTCAGGGCCGGTTGGCGGAAATCAGTATCTGCCAACAGGGAACCACATTGTCTGTCGAACAAATTAGCGCGGGCGATTGTGCCGACTGAAATCACACAATGGTGCGCGTTGATGGATTCGCGCGCTTAGCCGACCGCGAGTCCCAAACCGCCAGTCCGGACATAAAGCAGGCACCCATTTTCGGTGCGCGCCGCATGATGACTGCCCGGTGGGTTGCGGACCCAACAGCCCGGGCCGTACTGACCCGTATCATCGGCGAGATCGCCTTCGATCAGCAGCGCCTCCTCGCCGAGCGGATGCGGATGGTCGGGAACCGTCACGCCGGCGGCGAGTCGCACCATTCGCATGGTTTCCGGGCCGTCCATGCCGTTCGGGTCGTCGTGCAGGACCAACTGCTCTATGCCGTCTACGCGGCCTGGCTCCCAATCCGCCGTACGCGTATCGATGCGCCGCTGTTCGGTGCCGCGATATTGCCGGAGATGCACAAACAGCTCGCAGCCGTCCGCGCTTTCCGGCGCATGCGGCGTTCCGACTGGGTTCAGAAGATACGAACCGGGCCCCCAATCGCCCGTATTGTCCGAGAAAACACCGGACAAGATGAGAATCTCCTCGCCGTCCGGATGATCATGCATGGCGAACTTCGAGCCCGCGTCGAACCGAACAAGCGAGGTCACGCGGCCCGCTTCCTTTGGCCCGTCCAAATAAAGCCGTTTGCGCCAAACACCGGCCGATGGGCTCTTTTGCCATGCCATTTGGTCGGTAAACGCGACGGCGCGTTCCGAAAGGTCCGTGTTCAGCCTGGTCATAACTTGTCACCTGTTTTTGGAACCTGCGTCTACGCAGCCTCAGTACCGCCAACCGTCAGGCCATCGACCAGGAGCGTGGGTTGGCCGACACCGACGGGGACCCCTTGGCCGTTTTTGCCGCAGGTTCCGATGCCGGGGTCGAGGCGCATATCGTTTCCGATGGCGCGCACGTTCTTCAGCACCTCATGCCCTGTCCCAATCAGGGTCGCGCCTTTGACCGGCGCGCCGACTTTTCCATCTTCGATCCGATAGGCTTCCGAGGCGGAAAACACGAACTTGCCGCTGGTGATGTCGACCTGGCCGCCGCCGAAATTGACCGCGTACAGGCCGTTCTTGACGGAGGCGAGAATGTCTTCCGGCGCTTCATTGCCGGCCATCATGATCGTATTGCGCATACGCGGCATGGGCTGGTGCGCGAAGCTTTGACGCCGCCCATTCCCGGTCGAGCCGGAGCCCATAAGGCGCGCGTTCAAACGATCCTGCATATAGCCGACCAACACGCCGTCTTCGATCAATGTGGTGTTTTGCGTGGGCGTGCCTTCGTCGTCCACGGTCAACGACCCCCGGCGTTCGCCGATCGTCCCGTCATCGACCACGGTCACGCCCGGCGCGCCGACACGCTCGCCCATGAGGCCCGAGAAAACGCTCGTCTTTTTGCGATTGAAATCGCCTTCGAGCCCGTGGCCGATCGCTTCGTGGAGCAAAATGCCGGGCCATCCGGGGCCGAGCACAACTTGCATCTCGCCCGCCGGCGCCGCGCCCGCTTCGAGCAGCACCAAGGCTTGCCGCAGTGCTTCGTCGACATGCCCCTGCCATGTATCGGAAGACAGCATCAGATCATAGGCGTAACGGCCGCCTGAGCCATAGCTGCCGGTTTCACGGTGCTCATCATCGCCGACCACTACCGATACGTTGAGGCGAATCAAAGGCCGGATGTCACCGACCCGGGCGCCGTCGGCGCGGATAATCTCGACCGCCTGCCAGCTGCCGGTGAGGGATGCCATGACCTGGCGAACCCGGTCGTCGGCGGATCGGGCGTAGGCGTCAATGTCTTGAAGCAGCTTGACCTTTTTCGCGAAATCGACGGCCTGCAGCGGATTTTCCGGGTCATAGAGCTGCTGATTGGTGGGGGCGGGGCTTGTGTCCATGGTCCCGCTTTCGCCGCTCCGAACCGCCTTCACGG
>JANQOH010000020.1 GCA_028289725.1 Alphaproteobacteria bacterium | reverse complement strand
GCAATCGCCTCGGTCTGGACCGGACCAGTGGTCTTCGGAACACCGTCGCGGAACCCGTCACGGAACGCATGCAAGGTGCCGACGTCTTTGGCGCCGGTCTTGGGCATGAGCCGATCCCACTCCGCATCGGATTCAACCATGATATCGCGCGCCGCAGCCGAAGCCGCCAAGAAACCGGCAAGTGCTTCAGGATTCTCCGTTGCCCATTCTTCGCTGAAGACGTACCCGATGAGCGCGAGGCGCCCCGGAACGCCCAAGGCGGGCAGCAGGTCCTGGACCTTGATCAACTCCGACATGTCTTGGGCTCTTAAGCGCGCGGTGTAGTTCCAATAATTTAATACGCCGTCGAACTCGCGCTGGACAAACTTCTCGTTCAGTAGCGGCGGCGCGGCGTACGCGGGTCTGGCCAGTTCACCAATATCTTTATCAAATTGCTGGATCGAATACGCGCGCAACAGCAGCCAGCTCTTGTCCAGCGGGCTTCCGGCTACCCCAAGCACCTTGCCGTCCAAATCCAAGACGCTCTCGATGCCGCTGTCCGGATGCACCATCACGGACCCTGCTGCCTCGGAGTAGGGCACGAACGTATAGTCAAATCCGGCGTCGCGTTGGCGCGAGACCCAAATCCAGTCCGTCACAATCATATCGACGTCACCGGCATTGAGCGCGATCGAGGTTGCGTCCTTATTGGCCAGTCCGACCACGTCCAAATTGACGCCGTTGGCCTGGTCGAGGCCGTGGTGGCGAATGACATCGATCTCCCAGTTGACCGTGCCGAATTGAAGCACGCCGAGGCGGACCGACGGAACGTCTTGCGCAAAGACCGTGACCGATCCGACCGCCACCGTCGAGACGGCAACCAAGAGGGCGAAAATTCCTCGGATTGCGGACAGGATTGGTCGCGAACGGCTCATGTATCCCTCGCCTTTTTCTGTTTCGCGGCCGGTTCATATTGATCGTGGCCGGTCTCATTTTCCGGCCACGACACGCGGCCGCTCCTTATATAGGAAGGCCAGGTGACCGAAAAGAGGGCGGCCGGTCCGCTAAACGTGGCGAAGGGGCAAAATCAGTCAATCAATACCGGCTATTTGCAAGAGCCCATCTCTACCCTGCACAGAAGCGGCAGAATCTGCCGACTGATTCGAATAACGCTTGCGTTTTCCCAATGATTCCGTTGCCGAAACCGTGGCATACCGTTTGCTTTCGACTTAGCGAGGTCCATTTTTAATTTGGAATGGGTGGATTTGGACCACTCGGGAAAGGGTCATGGTTGGTCTCTTAGGTAGCGATTTTGGCGGTGGCGCCTCACAGCCCGCGTTTCCGATTTATCAGGCGCTGACGCAATCGCGCGATAAGCAGTTTGCTTCTTTCGTGAAGCAGCCGGTGATCCAGCGCGAATCCGCCTATTTCCTCGAAGAGGCCAATAAGGTCCAAACCGTCGAAGAATTTATCAACAACCGGCGACTTCTCTCGGTCGCGCTATCGGCGTTCGGCTTGGAAGAAGAGATCAATTATCTCGGCCGCATCAAGAAAGTTCTGACCGAGTTCACCGAGGATAAGGACGCGCTGGTCAACAAGCTGATCGACCCGCGCTACAAAGAAATCGCGACGACGTTCAAGTTCGATACGCTTGGCACCTTCAACCTCGGTTTGACGTCGTTTCTGACCGACATCGTTGATCGCTACAAAACCAATGAGTTCGAGAAATTTCTTGGCGAACAGAATCCGGCCCTGCGCGAAGTCGAATATTTTCGACGCAATGTCGGCAAGGTTGAAAACACGTTCAACATATTGGGCGACAAAGTGCTGCGGGAGGTCGTGACCTTCGGTGTCCAATTGCCGCAACAGATCGTTCTGCAGTCCGTCGATAAGCAGAAGGCGTTGATCGACCAGCGTGTCGATATCACGAAATTCAAAGATCCTGAGTTTGTCGATAAGTTCATAAAGAAATACCTGATCCTCAAAGATAACGAGGCTGCACAACAGGGCTTTTCGTTTGGCGCGGGCTCGACCGCGCCGAACGCGTTTGCTGTCACCTTGCTGCAAGGGGCGGGCGGCAGCGTCAATCTCCTCGCCTAACAGATTTCGCCGCGCGCCTTTCGCCGGCGCGGAGGTTGATTCATCCTCGACTATGTTATGTTTTGCCGATCATGAGTGACGACCTATCCGAAAATGCGGGCAGCCGGTTCTCAATCGGGCAAATCGTCCATCACCGAAATTTCGACTATCGCGGCGTCGTGTTCGACGTCGATCCCACCTTTCAGGGTTCCGACGCCTGGTATGCGCAAATGGCGATTACGAAGCCGCCCAGGGATCGGCCTTGGTATCACGTCATGGTCGACGGCGCGACGCACACCACCTATGTCGCGGAACGGAATTTGGAACCCGACCCGTCAACCGATGCGATCAAGCACCCGCTGATCGATTTACACTTCTCAACCTTCGCCGATGGACGGTATCTGCGCCGGGGCGGCGCCCATTAGAATCGGCCAAGCGACCCATCGTCGACACTGTCCGATTTTGAACAATCCGTTCAAATCCGATGGCCAACGGGCGAGTGGATCCGGCGGCCAATTTGGCCGCCATTCTCGTGATTTTCCACCGCGTTCCCTAGTGTCATGAGGAATGCTGTGAAAGCCACGACAATCTTGCTTTCAAGCTGTTGACAAGCGACTCAACGGAAGCATATAAGGTTCCTCCCCGCGCGGCATAAACAAACCGCGCCGGGGCAGGCTGCATGCTTCGAACACGGTCTTAGGTCTGGCCGGTCTGGCCAGGCTAAGAAGCCGCCAAATTGCCATTAGGCCAAACGGCGGGTGTGTTCATTGTCGCGCTTCGACGCACATCGAAAGCGGGGCGGGGAATGCGGACGGAGCGTTGTTTGACATTGTAAATGGGAAGGGATGCGTGGCCGGCGGTGCGCCGACACTATACGCACTGATCGTGCACACGCATTCAGATGATTGCACATGACTCTCGTCAGGTTGGATGGCCCTTCGGGTCCGTTCGGCCGACATGTTATGAGTACATCTATGCGTTATACGTACGGTCAGGATGACTTCGGCCAACGTGTTTCGTGAGAAGCACAATGGTCGGACTCAAACCTCATCAACTTGAGAGTTTGATCCTGGCTCAGAACGAACGCTGGCGGCAGGCTTAACACATGCAAGTCGAAGGTGAAGCTGGACTTCGGTCCAGTGGAAACTGGCGCACGGGTGAGTAACGCGTGGGAATCTACCTAGTGGTTCAGAATAACCGCGGGAAACTGCGGCTAATACTGAATACGCCCTCCGGGGGAAAGATTTATCGCCATTAGATGAGCCCGCGTCGGATTAGCTTGTTGGTGAGGTAACGGCTCACCAAGGCGACGATCCGTAGCTGGTCTGAGAGGATGATCAGCCACACTGGGACTGAGACACGGCCCAGACTCCTACGGGAGGCAGCAGTGGGGA
>JANQOH010000019.1 GCA_028289725.1 Alphaproteobacteria bacterium | reverse complement strand
GACCTCGAGCCACTCACGCCGGCGCGGCAGCGCCTCGCCTATGACGAATTGCTGGCCAACCAACTTGCGCTGGCGCTCGTCCGCCTGCACATGCGTCGTTCCGGCGGTCGTGTGCTCAAGGGCGATGGCCGGTTTCGGAAGAAAGTGATCGATGCCCTGCCCTTCGCTTTGACGGCGTCGCAAAAGCAGGCACTCAAGGAGATTGCGAGCGATTTTGAGTCGGAGCGACGCATGCTGCGCTTGCTGCAGGGGGACGTTGGCAGCGGCAAGACCGTGGTCGCATTGCTCGCCATGTTGGTCGCGGTTGAGGCTGGCGGGCAAAGCGCCCTCTTGGCTCCGACCGAAATTCTCGCGCGCCAGCATTACGACAATGTCGAGCCGCTCGCCGAACAAGCCGGCGTCACGATCGCCGTGCTGACCGGCCGCGACAAGGGCAAAGCGCGGCAGGCAATCCTTTCGGCGCTCGAGGCCGGCGAGATCGACATTTTGATCGGCACGCACGCCGTCATTCAAAAGGACGTGCAGTTCAAGAACCTTGCATTTGCGGTGATCGACGAACAGCACCGGTTCGGCGTATCGCAGCGGCTGCAAGTGCAGGCAAAGGGTCGCGGTATCGACTTGCTCGTCATGACCGCGACGCCGATTCCGCGTACGCTGATGCTCACCGCCTATGGCGACATGGACGTCACGCGGCTCACCGAAAAACCGCCGGGGCGGCAGCCGATCAACACGGTCGCCATGCCGCTGAGCCGCTTGGAGGACGTGGTGACCGCCGTGGGGCGCGCCGTTGCGTCGGGCCACCGCGTCTATTGGGTTTGTCCGCTGGTCGAAGAATCCGAAGCGATCGATCTCGCGGCTGCCGAAGACCGCTATGCGGTGCTGGCCGAGCGTTTCGGTGACTCGGTTGGCCTCATCCACGGCCGTATGAAGCCCGAGGAACGGGACCGGGTCATGGACGCTTTCGTGAGCGGTGCCTATGCGATCTTGGTCGCGACCACGGTGATCGAGGTCGGTGTCGATGTGCCGGAGGCCACGGTCATGGTCATCGAACAGGCCGAGCGTTTCGGCTTGGCGCAGTTGCACCAGCTTCGTGGCCGGGTCGGGCGCGGCGATGCGCCCTCGACTTGTCTGTTGCTCTATGCGCCGCCACTGGGAGAGACGGCCCGCGCGCGCATCAATGTAATGCGCGAAACCGACAATGGCTTTCGCATCGCGGAAGAAGATTTGCGGCTTCGTGGCGCCGGCGAACTGTTGGGCACCCGCCAAAGCGGCCTGCCCGATTTTCGGCTTGCCGATTTATCGGTTCATGACGATTTGCTGCACGTCGCGCGCGACGACGTGAAGCTGATCTTGGATCGCGATCCAGATCTTGCGTCCGAGCGGGGTACGGCGCTGCGCAATCTGCTTTACCTGTTTGAGCGTGATTTGGCGGTTACGTTTCTTCGCTCGGGATAGGCGCTCGCTCGACCGCCTTGTCGAGATCCTTGGCCTCTCTCGCCCGCGCCCCGTCTGACGCGACCAAGGGGATGGCCTTGGCTTCTTCCGAGCGCCGGTCGGGCGGCGTGACGATACCCGCCGACACGACCATTTTGATGCCCTCTTCCACCGTCATATCCAGCACCACGAGATCGCTACGCGGCACGAACAGCAGAAAACCTGAGGTCGGGTTCGGCGTTGTCGGCAAAAATATGTTGACCACCGGATCGGCAATGGTGCTTTGCACCTCGCCCTCGGTGGTGCTCGTAATGAACGCGATCGCCCAGATGCCGCGCCGCGGATACTCGACCAGAACCACCTCGCGGAATGAGCGCGAGGAGCTTTCGAGCACGGTCTGAAATATCTGCTTGAGCGCGCCGTAGACACTGCGCACGACCGGCATTCGGTTGACCAGCTGCTCGCCGGTGCGCACCACCATGCGGCCCAGCAGGCCGGCGGCGAAGAAACCGATCAGAGTCAGCCCGAGGAACACGACAACCAGCCCGATGCCGGGGATATCTAAACCAAGGCCGAAGACATCGCGGATATAGGTATTCGGGTTGTAGGCCGGCGGGATCAGCGGCACGACCTTGCCGTCCACGAACTCAATGAACCCGACCAATATCCAGAAAGTGATCGCAACCGGGGCGGTTACGATGAGGCCAGTGAGGAAGTATGTCCGCAAGCGCGCGAGCAACCCGCGCCGTCTACGTACGGCGCGAACCCGATCGCGGCGATTATTTTCCTGATCTGTCGACTGTTTTTCGTTCACTGCCACTCGAATCCTTACGCAAAAGGCCGGTCATGGTGCCATCCCCGCCCTTCCTTGCAAATGAAGCCGTGGGCCGAGAGTTTCAACTACCGAAAAACTTTCTGAATTCGGCGATTGTTTCGTTCGGCGCTTCCTCGGGAATGAAATGGCCACACGGCAAGGCTTTCCCCGTGACCGTGCCGGCGCTTTCTTGCCAGACCGCAACGACATCGTAACGGCGCGCCATCACGGCATTGGCGCCCCACAACGCATGCACGGGGCAAGCGATTTTTCGATCCAAATCCGCTTGATCGTGGTCGAGGTCGATCGACGCGGCGGCCCGGTAATCCTCGCAGCTTGCGTGCAATTTTTCCGGCTTTGAGAAGCACCGGAGATATTCCGCGAACGCCTCTTCGGTGATGGCGTCGCCCGAGCCGATCCATTTTCGCATCAGCCAATCGAGATAAAACGGCACGTCATTGCCAATCAGCGTCTCCGGATATGGCGCCTTCTGAATCAAGAAAAACCAATGGTAGTAAGCGGTTGCCAGGTCTTGGTCGGTGTCTGCGAAGACGCGGCGCGTCGGCACGATATCCAGGACGCACAGCTTCTCGACGCGATCGGAATGGTCGAGGGCAAGCCGGTGCGCCACCCGCCCGCCGCGATCGTGGCCGGCTAGCATGAAGCGCTCGAATCCGAGCGCCGTCATGACTTCGGCTTGGTCATTGGCCGTCGCGCGCTTGCAATATCCAGCATGATTTTCGCCGTCCGGAGGGGCATCGCTGTCGCCGTAGCCGCGCAGGTCGGACGCCACAATGGTGAAAACCTCGGCCAGCGCGGGCGCCACCTTGTGCCACATGAAGTGCGTCTGCGGGTAACCGTGTAGCAGGAGTAATGGCGGGCCCGAACCGCCGATCACCAAATTGATTTCGCACGCCGACGTCGCGATACGCCGCGTCTCAAATCCCTCGAATGCCATGTCCGCCCCTGTCGCTTTCTCGCCTAACGCGGACCATGCTATGCCGTGCGATGAATGGAAAGAGGTGCGATCGGCAATTGCGGCGTCTACCGGCGCGCGCTATTGCTGAAGACCGGCTAGCTCAATGGAATTCTCATGGACCTGACTCTTGATGATCTGCGCGCGGCCGCGGAGGTCGTCCATCGCCACGTACCACCGACCGCGCAATATGCCTGGCCGCTTTTGGCGAGCGCCGCCGGCTGCACGGTGTGGGTAAAGCATGAGAACCATACGCCCATCGGGGCCTTTAAGGTGCGCGGCGGCGTGCTCTACATGAAGGAACTCGTGGCCCGCGAGCCGAATTGCCCGGGTGTCATCGCGGCGACGCGCGGCAATCATGGCCAGTCGATTACCGTCGGTGCGCGGGCGCAGGGCTTGAACGCGGTCATCGTTGTTCCGGAAGGCAACAATCCGGAGAAGAACGACGCGATGCGCGCGCAAGGCGCCGAACTGGTGGTTCATGGAGCTGATTTCCAAGCCGCCTTGGAGCACGCGCAAGATTTGGCGGCCGACCGCGGCCTCCACATGGTGCCGTCATTCGATGCGGCGCTGGTGCGCGGCGTCGCGTCCTATGCACTTGAGTTGTTCGAAACCGCGGATCCACTGGATGCTGTCTATGTCCCGATCGGCCTCGGATCGGGCATTTGCGGCGTGATTGCCGCGCGCAATGCGCTTGGCCTAACGACGGAGGTGATCGGGGTGCAAGCCGAGGGCGCGCCGTCCTACGCCTTGTCTTATGAGGCGGGGCACCCGATTTCGACGAACAGCATCGACACCTTCGCGGATGGTCTTGCGACGCGTGTGCCTGTGGCCGAGGCGGTGGACATGATCAACGCCAATGCCGCACGCGTAGTCACGGTGACGGACGCGAAGATTTTGGATGCACAAAGGCTCCTGCTTCGCGCGACTCACAATTTGGCTGAACCGGCCGGTGCCGCGCCGCTCGCGGCATTGCTCGCGGAACGCGACCGTATGGCCGGAAAGACCGTCGGCGTGATCGTTTCGGGGGGCAACGCGGACGCCGCAAACCTGAAAATGCTGGTCGACGGCGTCTCTGGGGTCGGCCGCTCAGCCTGACCCCACGGACGAGAAGGAGCTTACGCGCGGAAAATTAGATCGCGTCGCCGGCGAGCGTGGTGCTGGAGCTCCAGTTGTCACCGGAGGCGGCCACGCAACTAATGCCATTTGTGCGGGTGACGAGCACTGTCCATGTTCCGCTCTCGCTGACAAACAGCTCAACAATCGATGCGCCGCGCTGGCCAAGGCCGAGGCCAATCTTCTCTTCACCGTAGCTGTTTTTCAATTTCGCCACGGCGTCTTCGTGCGGCAAACAAACCGACATATTTTGCGCTTGCGTCCAACCCGCACTGGTCAACAAAATCGCGGCGGACAAAATTGCAGTCTTCCAAATACGGGTCATGGCTCCCTCCTTTTAGGAGTTGAATTGACCGTGACCTCCCCCGTGCTTCTGCACCTTGTAGGTACAAATTGGGAGCGTTCCATTGATTCTTCAATGGGAGTTCTGCAATCGAAACAGTTCAAAACACGTTCACACAAGGTTGATCCCCGCTCGTTTTTAGGTTTCACAAAATCCGATAAAATTTTATCGAAAACAATCGCCTCTCAATTATTTATTCGCTTTTTCAACAATATCCAGCATACGACTGCAAAGTCTTTCCCAGCCTCACAAGGATTGGAATTTCGGTTGTCAAATCGATCTGTTTCATCGTCATTACTATAAAAATTTTTTGCGCTTCTGTTGCGCTGATTGTCTCCACCAAAAACTAACCAATAGACCTGAAATGGCTGAAAATCGGTTAAGAATCCGAAGCCAATTCGCCCATGCGATTGTTCGGTTCGGATCAGGATTGTTTCGGTGGTTAGACGCCTAAAATTTGGCGATCAGAACCGTGGCGGCCAGCGGGTCCGTGGGGTAGCCTGGCGGATATTGGATCGACGCGCCGAAACGATGGTCAGGTCAGTCGCAAGACCGGAAATGGTCAACAGAAACGGGAGGATAGCGCGATGTTACAGCGGTTGAGACTGGGGCTCGCACGTGTGTTGAGCACCGCGAGCGTCGCTTTGGGGTCCGCCGTTCTGGCTATTGGGCTCGCCAATGCCGACGACTATCGTTTCATGACCGGACCGCAAGGCGGATCCTGGTACCCGCTTGGCGGCGCAGTGAGCAATGTCGCGCGCACAACGGTGGAGGACTCGCGTCTGCGCGTGCTGCCGGGCGGTGGCATCAGCAACGTGATGGCTGTTGAAGCGGGAAAGGCGGATTTCAGCTTCGGCAATGTCACCAGCACGGTCGATGCGCTCAATGGGCAAGCGCCGTTTCGCGGTGAGGCCGCCAATATCCGCCATATGGCGACGCTCTATCCACAATGGTTTCAATTCGTTGCGGCGGCTGACTCCGGTGTCACGTCAGTAGCGGACATGGCTGGTCGCGCGATTGCGGTTGGCCCGCGCGGGCACAGCGGTGAGCAAGCCTCGCGGCAAATCCTTGAGGTATTCGGTCTGACGTATGACGACCTGTCGAAGGTGAACCATGTGGGCTACAACGATGCTGTTGCTCTGTTAAAGGACGGTCATGTCGACGCGTTCACCGTTTTCACCACGGTTCCAGCCGGCGCTGTCATGGACTCGGCGTCGGCCCGCGACATCCGCCTGTTGCCGGTTCCGGATGACAAACTCAGCGCGCTGCAGGACTTCAATCCGCAATACCTCCGGCGTGTGATACCGGGCGGGACCTACCCCGATCTCGGTGAGGATCTGAACACCTTTGGTACCTGGACCCACATGATCGCCCACGCCGACGTCCCCGAAGAAGTGGTTTATGGCGTGGTGCGCGCCATGGCCGAGAACCTGGGTGACCTGGCCGCCGTGGTCAAATCGATGGCGGCGGCGACGCCGGAAAGCCTCGCTACGGCGGTCGGTGTTCCCATGCATCCGGGCGCGGCGCGGTACTATCGCGAAATCGGCGTGATCGAATAACCCCAGACGGACCGTTTGAGCGGGGACGGTATGGCTTCGGAAGACGCGCCGAGGGGACTAGTCGGCTCGATGATGGCCAAATTGATCGGCGTCATCGCGGTCTCGATGGCGATTTTTCATTTGACGGTGCCGCTCACCGGTCCGCCGGAAGAGCTCATTTTCCGTAGCATCCATCTGGCGTTTGCGCTGACGCTGATCTTTCTGATGATCCCGGCTAGCAAGGCCATGCGCGGGGGATGGCGGCTGATCGCCGATGGCTTGCCGCTTGTCATCGCCCTCGCCGCGATCGCGCATCTGCTGATCAACTACGAATACTTTGTCACCCGTTTCCAATATGTCGACGCCCTGACGACATACGATTTGTGGCTTGGCGCGGCGTTGATCCTCTTGGTTCTCGAAGGCACCCGCCGCGTCATCGGCTTGGCGCTTCCGATCACGGCGTCAGTCTTTCTGATTTACGCGCTGGCAGGCCCTTGGCTGCCGTTTGGCCTCGATCATGGCGGCTTCACGATCGAGGAGATCGTCGAAGAGCTGTACATGACGACCAACGGCATCTTCGGCATTCCCACCAACGTGTCCGCGAAATATGTCGTGCTGTTCGTTTTGTTCGGCACGTTTCTCGAACGGGTCGGCACCGGCGAGTTGTTCATGAAGTCGGCGCTCGCGCTAACCGGCCACACCGCAGGCGGTCCGGCAAAAGTGGCGTGCGTGACCAGCGGCTTGTTCGGCACCGTTTCGGGCAGCGCGGTATCGAATGTCATGACCACCGGCGCGCTGACCATCCCTTTGATGAAGCGTATCGGCTATCGCCCGGCCTTCGCCGGCGCCGTCGAGGCGGTGGCGTCGACCGGCGGTCAGATTATGCCGCCGATCATGGGCGCGGCCGCGTTCGTTATGGCCGAGTTCCTGGAGGTCAGTTTCTTGACCGTCGCTGCATACGCCTTGATCCCGGCGGTACTATTTTATGTCGCCGTGTTCATGGCCGTGCACTTCGAAGCGAAACGGACTGGCATGCGCGGCATGCCACGCTCCGAACTGCCAAAACTCGGTCCGGTCGTGCGCGAGCGCGGGCATCTGTTCATCCCCTTGCTGGTCATCGTGACCGTCCTCTTCATGGGCAAGAGCGCGCCGATGGCGGCACTGTGCGGTGTCGCGTCGATCATCCCGATCGCCCTCGCCCGGGCGACCACGCGCGGCACGGTCACCATCCCTATGATTATCGATGGATTGATCGCCGGTGCCCGCAATGCATTGGCCGTGGCGGCCGCGTGCGCTTGCGCCGGGATTGTGATTGGCGTGATCTCCAAGACTGGCCTTGGTCTCGATTTCACCACACTCGTTGTCGACGCGGCGGCGGACATGCTCTGGCCGGCCCTGCTGCTGACCATGGTGGCGGGCATTATTCTTGGCATGGGCTTGCCGACAACGCCGGCCTACATCATGCAGGTCGCGCTTTTGGTGCCGGCGCTCGCGCGGTTGGATGTCTTGACCCCGGCCGCGCACATGTTCGTGTTCTACTTCGCCATTCTCTCGTCGATCACGCCGCCGGTCGCGATGGCGGTGTTCGCGGCAAACAGCATTTCGGGCGCGCGGTTATTCGGCTCGAGCCTCGCCGCCGTCAAACTCGGTTTAACCGGATATCTCGTGCCCTATCTGTTCGTTTTCTCACCCGCCCTGTTGATGATCGGCGAAACGGGCGACATCGTGCTTGCGGTCGGCGCGAGCTTGGTCGGCGTGACCTGTCTCGCCGGATCGTTGCATGGCTACTTTTTGGGACCGGCCAACTGGTGGCAACGCGTGACATTATTTGGAGCGGCGATCGCCCTCTTGCTTCCCAATATGTTGGCGACCGTGATTGGAGCGGTGCTGCTGGCTTTCGTATTGGCTGTTCAGTACGCGACCGTACGCCAAAACCAGGCTGAAAGCGCTATTGAGGAGTCGCGCTGACGGTCGTCCGAACCGTCATGGGCACCAGCGGCATCAAATCGTCGGGCAAATCAGACCCCTCACCTGCAACCGCATACCATAACTGCAATGCGGCGGCTTTCGCTTGCCAACAGCCGTCAGCCAAGCCGACGCGCGCGAGCGCCAAGAGCGTCTCGTGTGTCGTGGGATCCGAAGTAGCCGTACTTCGCGCCAGGGCCAGGCCGCCGGCACGTGTCGCACAACGGGTGTTGGTCATCGCATCGCGCGTGACGGCGAGCGTGTCACCGGATTCCGGTGGCGCTTCGCTGAGTTTTGCTAAGGCGATTGCCGATTGGGGTGCTCCGTCGAGGACCGCTGCCATAAGGTGCGCTTGGAGCCGACTGCGGTCGGTGGCATCGGCCGCGCTGAGAAAACAGCGCAGCAACGTTTCCAGATTTGCTCCAAGAGAGACGTCTCCAGCCGGGACGCCGCGCAGCAGGCGGGGCGCGCTGTCCGGCAAACTCGCCCACATACGCGCATAGTAGGCGTCGCCATCCCCCTGCTCTTGGCCGAACAAGGGCGCGCTCCGGGCGAGCCATTGCACAAACGGGTCTGTGTCCGAAAAGACGTAAGGATCTTCGCCCGGCGGCGGACATGCGAGCACCGCCGGTTCCGGCAATTCGATTGGACGGTCCGCCAGAGGGCCACCAAAGGCCGGGGGGGCCGGACTGGCGAGCGACTGGCCGCCGAGGAGATAGTTTGCTTCACCGGCTTGATCGACGAGAAAACCGAGCGCGGGCAAGCCGCGATTGGGTGACCCGCGGCCCCACCCGTCACCGGGTTCGCCCAGGGCGTAAACATCCATGCCGGCGGCATCGCGTAGCAGTCCGAAACCATTGCTGGTGCTGGCACCTTGCGCCAGGGTCGCGGACTGATAGCGATCGTCGCCGCCGGAATCGTCGAGGACGCCGACCGCGACATCCAGTCCCATGCCCTGCCCGACGCCGATCGACATCCAGTAACCGTCATTGCCGCCGCCGTCGTGGAGCAATCCGACGCCTGCATGCGCGCCCATACCCTGGCCATAGCGCGTGCCGTAATAGGCGTCGTCGCCATTCCGATCGTCGACCACACCGATGCCGTGGAAATAGCCGACACCTTGGCTAAACAATTCAGCGTCGTAGCGGTCATTGCCCGCGAGGTCGCGCAGCAACCCGACACCGCCCGCCAAGTCGCTGCGATATCCCGCGCCGACACCTTGGGCGTAACTCAGTGTACCGCCCGACCGTCGGTACGGATCGGCAATGCCGACCTTGGCAACATATTCATCGTCGCCCCCACCGTCGATCAGGCCGCCAAAGCCGAGCGGGCCGCCAAAGCCTTGGCCGCGACTGCCAATCCGGTATTGGTCGTTGCCGGCATCGTCGATCAACGCCGCGAAACCGCCAATAGCAGCGCCTTGGCCAAATAGCCGCGCCGAATATTGATCGTTCCCGGCGAGGTCTCGCACGATGGAAATGCCGCCCAGCGCGGCCGCCTGTCCCGCGTCGGGCGATTCGTAGATATCATCGCCGCTGAGGTCGAGACGGAGGTGCAGCGAAAAGACCGCGATGGCATCGTTCTGATATCGATCATTGCCACCGAGATCGATGATCATCAACGGACCGCGCGAAACCATCGATGCGACGTCGTACACGTCGTCTCCACCGATATCGATCACCAGCCCCGCGGCGCCCGCGTGCTGATTGTTGCCGCCGGTTGCCAAGACAACGGTGCCGATGGGCGAGGTAAAGCGCCGTCCCGGGATCGATGCGAGCGCTTCGTACAAAGCGCTGCTGTCTTGTTCCAGTGGCGCCAGCGCGGTGAGTGCGAGTGTTTCGATCCGCCGTGCCTCGCGCACCGCCATGTCAAGATCGTCGAGCGCGAGCGCAGCGATCAAGGGCTCGAATGATGGGGCGGTGCGATCCGCAGAGGCAATCTCGGCCAACATGGCGTCACGGTCACAGCAGCTTTCGGAGACCGCACCGCTGAGCCGATTTTGCGCGGCCGCCATGCCGGAGACGATATGCGCGATGAATTCGCGGACGATGTCAGGCAGATCCTCAGGTGGCGTCCAGCCAAGTGGCGGGGCCTGCGCCGGAGTTGGCGCGGGTAAGTCGAGAATGGCGCTGATTTCGGGCGACGCGAGCGGATCACGCAAATAGCGCATCGACGCACCGCCGAGGCCTTGCGGTTCCGGAATATCGTCGTTCGCCAACACGTTCTCAATCAGCGCGAGCGCATCGGTGCCCAGGTTTCGTGCCTGCAGCGCTTCGAGGACCTGTGTGTCCGCGTTTGCCGGGCCAAACCAGATAAGCGCGAATACTAGGCCATGGCAAAGGACGAAAAATGGATGACGCATCAATTCCTTAGATCGCAAAATCTATGACCTGTTGCGATTTAACTATGTGGCCGGTCGTCCCGGCCTTCCTGTCCAAGCTTGTCGGCCGGTTGGCGGTGCTATCGAACTCTATGGCAGCGGCCGGGTTCGCTCGTGCGGAGCATATGGGACCCTGGGCCGACTGCAAAGCCGGTGAAGGCTTGACGCGTCGAATCCGCGGCGAAAGGATGCCGCCCGTTTCTATAGCGCCACGCGGGAGGGCGGACGCGATGGACATAGCGGTGATTGGCGGCGGCAATGGATGCTATGCGGCCGTGGCCGACCTTTCCGAGCAGGGACACGCCGTACGCTTGTGGCGCCGGGACGCGAACGCGCTCGGGCCACTTCGCGATGCCGGTCACATAAAATTGCGGGACTTTCAGGGGCTAAGAGAGGTCCCGGTTGCACGCGTCACCGACGATGTCGGCGAGGCCGTGCGCGGCGCACAGCTTGTCCTCTGCTGTTTGCCGGCGACCACCCAAGCGGACGTGGCGCGGCGAATCGCGCCGCATCTTGAAGATGATCAAGTCGTATTCATGCCGCCGGGCACTTTTGGCAGCTATGTCATGGCCTCGACCGTGGCGGGGGCCGGCGGCGCCCAAAATGTGATGTTTGCCGAGGCCGGAACTTTGCCATGGCTCGCGCGAAAGTCCGGGCCGGCGGGCGTATCGATCTCAGGGCGCACCACACGACTGCCGACCGGCGTGTTTCCGGCCGCGCGGGCGTTGGATGCCTATTCCGTCCTGCAAGACGCCTTTCCGGCGATCGAACCGTTGGTGGACGCGCTGGACGGCGCCTTGATGAATGCCGGTCCGATCATCCATCCGCCGTTGATCCTGATGAATGCCGGCCCCATTCAGCACTTCGAGACTTGGGATATTCACAACGAAGGCACACAGCCGGCCATTCGGCGCGTCACCGACGCTTTGGATGCTGAACGGATCGCGGTGCGTGAAGCGCTTGGTTATCCGGCGCCGCATTTCCCATTGCGTGATCACTACAACGCCTCCGGCGATGAATGGATGTATGGCAATGCGGCGCACGAGAAATTGGTAGACAGCGGCGATTGGCGCGAACCGCTCGATCTGGCGAAGCACCGCTACATGCGCGAAGACATCGCTTGCGGGCTCGCTTTCTTGGTGTCGGTCGCGCGCTGGAGCGCCGTATCGGCCCCGGTGGCGAGCGGACTGCTTTCGATCGCCTCCGCCTTGGTTGGCGAAGACTTTTCTCGCGCGGGGCGCACGTTTGAAACGCTCGGTCTCGCGACATATTCGCGCACAGAATTAGCGGACCTGTTGTCGCGCGGAATGGCCGCGGCATGAAGGATCGGCCGCGGATTGCAGCGGTTGGCGCGGGGCGCATGGGGCGCGGGCTCGCGCATGTGTTTGCTTATGCGGGCCACCATGTCGACCTGATCGATTTGAAGATGCGCCCGGCGGATGCGTTGCCGAAGCTGGCGGCGGACATTGACACCGATTTGCGGCGCGGACTTGGCGCGCTGGCCGACCACGGGGTGATGGCGGTGTCGCAAATTGATGACATCGTCGATCGCGTGTCAGTGGTACCCCCGTCGAACGTCGACGAAGCGCTGGCCGTGGCCGATTTCATATTCGAAGCCGTGCCCGAAGTCATGGACGCCAAACGGGCGGCGCTGGACAGCATCGGCGCTGGCGCTCGCCCGGACGCCATCGTCGCTTCCGCAACGTCAACAATTTTGGTCGAGGATTTGGCGCCCATAGTGGCGCATCCGCGTCGATTCCTGAACGCGCACTGGCTCAACCCCGCTTACATCATCCCGCTGGTGGAGGTAAGTCCCGGCGCCGCCACCGCGCCCGAAACAGTGGCGGCGCTCGAAAAGTTGCTGAAATCGGTCGGCAAGGTGCCGGTCGTCTGTGCCGCCTCGCCCGGTTTTATCGTGCCGCGCCTGCAAGCGTTGGTCATGAACGAGGCGGCGCGCATGGTTGAAGACGGTGTCGCGACGCCGGAGCAGATCGACCTTGCAACGCGCTACGGGTTCGGTTTCCGCTTCGCCAATCTGGGCGTTGTTGAATTCATTGACTGGGGCGGCGGCGACATTCTGCACTAC
>JANQOH010000014.1 GCA_028289725.1 Alphaproteobacteria bacterium | reverse complement strand
AGATCCGCTCTCTACGTAATTTCGATTGCGGTAGAGATTGGGACTAAAGCGGTTCGGATCGCACAGATTCCGACGGATCGGGATATTCGGAACGCTTCTATGTCAGCTCACCAACACCCCAATCTTGGTTGGGTCTTGGGGTATTTCAGAGACTATAGCGTCTTACAAAACTGAGCACCTTGCTGCCCTGACAAGCTGTTTCCCGGCGCGTCGAAAAGGAGCGTTGATCTGTATCATGGCGGCCTTGGACAAGAGGCAACATGGTGCCGCTGGCAACGTTTCTTCCAACCGATAGGAGGCCGTGTTTTGAGTCACGGAGTGAAGCTGTCTGGGCGATGTTTGTGCGGCGCTGTCAAATTTTCCGGGACGGCGAAAGAGCCGAAGGTCGACGCCTGTCACTGTGACATGTGCCGGCGTTGGTCATCCGGACCCTATTTCGAAGTTGTTCTTACAGACGTTGTCTTGGAAGGCGAAAGCAACGTATCGACATTCCGGTCGTCCGACTGGGCTGAACGTTCCTTCTGCAATAAATGCGGGTCGAACTTGTACTACCAAATGCGCGATAGCGACGAATTGCAGATGGCCGCGGGCCTTCTTGACGATCAGTCGGGTCTGCGTTTGTCGCGGCAGTTCTTCATCGATAAGAAGCCACCTTTCTATACTTTGGCCGATGAGACCGACACCATGACGTCCGCAGAGATTTACGCAGCATTCGCCGCCCGTACGGATTGATTCCATTGGCGTCGGCCCAAAGCACGACGGGCGCCGTGAACAGGCTGACCGTTGCGCGGGAGAATGTGTCATTTGCCGAATTTGCGCCGGACGCTACCAGTATTGGTCGTTCAACCACTCAGACGCTTGGTCGCATAACGGGCCCGCAAATCGCCACGATATCGAAACAGAGTTCCACGGTGCAGAAGGCGCATTTGGAACTCAATAATGCCCCAGCCAGAAAGTCTGATGGCATATGCGGGTAACATCTATCTTTTTGCGACAGAAATGGCGCGGAGAAATTGGTTTATTTCATAATATAAGATGGTTTATAACAACCAAATTGGATAATAAAAACCAACAACTATCAAATAGATTTAAATATTATTGAAATCAATATTGTCATCCCCCTTAGTAATGGTGATTGACGAATAGTCGAAGCCATTCGAGGCGTGGGTGTCCATGACAGGCGTGAGTCGTGAAGCGACGGGCCAAGCCGCTCTTGCCGTGGCGCACGGCGGTACGCCGGTCGCACAACGGGACAGTGTCCCGCGCGGCGCACCGATTTCGCTGCAATCGGATCCCAATTTCGACGATCAACTTGGTTGCGGCAAGGCCAGCAGGGCCGATGAGACGGCGCATGGCCGCGCGCCGGATTCGGACCCACCCACGGATACCGAGCCCAACGCGCGTGCTGCAACCTGGTCCAAGTTGTTAAATGTCGCCCTGTTGGTCGGCGCGTTGGTGGTCAGCGTTCTGTTCGTTGCCCGACTCCTTGGAACATTCGGATTAATTCTTGACCCGTTCCGTTAATCGGTTCGTCGGCGTCGCATAAACGAAAGTCACATCATGAAAAAGACATTGATCCAATCGGTATGGATGGCGATCGGCCTCGGTTCGGTGGTGTTCGCGCAAGGCGCCGCGGCAGCCGGCACGGGCTACATATTTGTCAGCAACGAAGCGAGCCACAATGTCAGCGTCATCGACGGCGAGACGTTCGAGGTCATCAAGACCATCGCGACCGGCGATCGGCCGCGCGACATGCGCTGGACGCCGGACAAGACCAAGCTGTTGGTGGCCGCCAGCGGTGATGACCGGATCGAAGTGATCGATGTCGCGACG
>JANQOH010000008.1 GCA_028289725.1 Alphaproteobacteria bacterium | reverse complement strand
GTTCTTCCCGATGCACTTCCTGGGCTTGGCCGGCATGCCGCGCCGTTACGTCGACTATCCGGATGCCTATGCCGGTTGGAACATGGTCGCGTCGTACGGATCGTATATCTCGGCGTTCTCGGTGCTGCTGTTCCTCTACATCGTGTTCCGGACGTTCACCGCGGGCGAGAAGGTTGGCGAGAATCCGTGGGGCGAGGGCGCGACGACATTGGAATGGAAGACGTCTTCGCCGCCGCCGTTCCACACCTATGAGGAACTGCCGGAGGTCAAGTGACCTCCGGTCGCTGACCTCGCCCGGCGAAAGCGGAGTTTATCGTGTCAGACATCACCGCGGCTCACGACGCGTCGCCCGGCGCCTATGCCCGGCCGGGGGCGGCCCCCGCCGACTTCCTGGCGCTGCTCAAGCCGCGGGTTATGTCGCTCGTGTGTTTCACCGGGCTGGTCGGGCTGTTGGTGGCTCCGGGCGATATTCATCCGATCATCGGGTTTACGGCGCTGCTCTGCATTGCGATTGGCGCCGGGGCGTCCGGCGCGATCAACATGTGGTGCGACCGTGACATCGACGCGGTGATGCGCAGGACGCGCAATCGACCGATCCCGTCGGGGCGTGTGAGTGCGTCCGACGCGCTCGGCTTCGGCGTGTCTCTGGCCGTGGCCTCGGTGGCGCTCATGGGGCTCGCGGTCAATTGGGTTGCGGCGGGCCTGCTGGCGCTCACGATCGGTTTCTATGTGTTTGTCTACACGATGTGGCTCAAGCGCCGCACGCCGCAGAATATCGTGATCGGCGGTGCAGCCGGCGCGCTGCCGCCCGTGATCGGCTGGGCCGCGGTCACCGGCGGCGTTGAACTCTTGCCACTGATCCTGTTCGCCGTCATCTTTGTTTGGACGCCGCCGCATTTTTGGGCGCTCGCGCTTTATCGGTCGAACGATTACGCGGACGCGGGCGTCCCGATGCTGCCGGTCGTGGCGGGGCACGATGAGACTCGCCGGCAGATTCTGATCTATAGCTTGGTGCTCGTGCCCTTGGCCCTGGCGCCCTGGATCATCGGATTCAGCGGCTGGATCTATGGCATTGGTGTGGGATTGCTCGGTGCCCGGTTCTTGCAGCTCGCCTACGCCGTATGGCATCGCGGCGAAGACGCGGCTGCCCGCCGGCTCTTCGGTTTCTCGATCCTCTATCTGTTCCTGGTTTTCGTGTTGCTGCTTGCCGATCATTGGGCGGGCGCCTTGGGATGGTTCGGGGTATGACGGAAATGGCGCGCCCGGGAGACCCGAAGCAAAGGCGCCGGAACATCGCGTTGGCGTTGGTGCTGGTCGCGATGGTCGTGCTGTTCTTTTTGATTACGCTCGCCAAACTTAGCGGGACCGCCGCGCCATGAGCGCGCGTGCGGCATCCGGGCACGGCAATCGTCGATTGGCGATTGTGCTCGCCTCAGTCGTCGGCGGCATGATCGCGCTCGCCTACGCGTCTGTCCCCCTCTACGATTTGTTTTGTCGCGTCACGGGCTATGGCGGAACGACCAAGGTGGCGGAGGCGGCGCCGGCGGAAGTGGCTGACTTTGAGGTCACCGTTCGTTTCAACGCGAACACACAATCCGCTTTGCCATGGGGCTTTCAGCCGGTCCAGAGCAGCCTGACCTTGCGCGCGGGCGAGTCCGCGTTGGCGTTTTATCGTGCCGAGAATATTGGTGAGACGCCGGTGGTTGGCACGGCAACCTTTAATGTTACACCGCAGATAGCGGGTGCTTATTTCAATAAGGTCGCCTGTTTTTGTTTCGAGGAACAATATCTGCCGGCCGGCGCGATCGCCGACCTACCCGTGTCGTTCTTCGTCGACCCGGCTATCGGAGACGATCCCGACACCGCGCATATCCGTACGATCACCTTGTCGTACATGTTTTTCGATGCCGGCGAAGAGGCGCTGGCACGCTATGTCAGCGCCGATGCGGACGGCGCCAGTCTGAATTGAATCACTGTGCCAGCGTGAGGAAACGCGAGACACCCTGGGGAGCCGAGTTATGACCGACGGACACGCAAAGCAACCATATCATCTGGTCGACCCGAGCCCTTGGCCGCTCGTCGGTGCGATCGCGGCGTTGCTCGCAACATTTGGCTTCGTGATGTACATGCACGACGCGCCCGGCGGCGGTTGGGTCGCCATCATCGGCGCTGTTTTGGTCGCATTCACCATGGTCGTTTGGTGGCGCGACGTGATCCGCGAGGCGATGGTCGAGGGCCATCACACGCCAATCGTTCAGCTCGGCCTGCGCTACGGCATGGTGCTGTTCATCGCCTCCGAGGTGATGTTCTTTTCGGCCTGGTTCTGGGCGTTCTTTGACGCTTCCCTGTTCGCCGACGAAGTACAGCAATATGCCCGGACGATGCACACGGGCAGCCAATGGCCCCCCGCCGGCGTGGAGACCTTCGACCCGTGGCATTTGCCGCTGCTGAACACCGTGATCCTTCTGACGTCGGGCGCGACCGTGACCTGGGCCCATCATGGCCTTCGCGAGGGCCACAAGGGGCACCTGGTTTGGGGTTTGGTCGCCACCTGTGTGCTGGGCGCTTTGTTCACGGCGGTCCAGGCTTACGAATATAGCCACGCGCAGTTCGGTTTTGCCGATGGCATTTACTCCTCGACCTTCTACATGGCCACCGGCTTCCACGGCGCCCATGTTCTGATCGGGACGACTTTCCTCTTGGTCTGCCTGTGGCGCGCGGCGCGCGATCACTTCAAACCCGAGCAGCACTTCGGCTTTGAGGCCGCCGCATGGTACTGGCATTTCGTCGATGTGGTTTGGCTGTTCCTGTTCGTGTGCATCTACTGGTGGGGCTCCTGACCCAGTCAATTTCGCCCATCGCGGCGGCTATGGGCCGCCGCTGCCCGGCCTGCGGTCGGGGCAAGCTCTACAGTTCCTATCTCAAGGTCGCGGACCGATGCTCGGTTTGCGGCCTTGATCTTAAGCGGCAGGATTCCGGGGACGGGCCGGCGGTGTTTGTCATCATGCTAGTCGGATTCATCGTGGTCGGGCTCGCGTTGTGGGTGGAAGTCCGGTTCATGCCGCCCTATTGGCTGCACCTCGCGATTTGGCTGCCCCTGATACTGCTCTTGAGCCTGGGTATGCTACCGGTGCTTAAGGCGTGGCTCATCGCCCAGCACTATAGGCACAACATCCTCGGCCAGCGCGCCGGCGACCCGGAATGACGCAGGCATCCCAATCGCGGAGACCCGCGCGACTGCTCCCGCTGTTCGTATGGCCGGCGCTCGCGGTGCTTGTTGGTCTCGGCACATGGCAAGTCCATCGCCTCGATTGGAAAACAACGCTCATTGCCACCATTGAAGCGCGGGCAGGCGCACCGGCCATTCCCTTACCCGCGGACCTTACGTCCGAAAACATTGGTGACATCGAGTTTACGCATGTGCGTCTTGCGGGCGTATTTCAGCACGATGAGGAGATGATTGTGGTGTCGCGGCCGCGCAAAGGCGTGGTGGGGTCGCGGGTGGTCACGCCGATCGAGACGGAAAACGGGCAACGGGTGTTGGTCGATCGCGGTTGGATCCCGGCCGGGGCTGAGGATCCGATGCTCCGGGCGGAAGGCCAGGTGGCGGGTGTCACGACGGTCGAGGGTCTGCTGCGTGCGCCGCAACAAACCAATCCTTTTACGCCGGACAACCAGCCGGGTGAGAATGCGTGGTATTGGATCGACCCCGCCGGCATGGCTGAACACGCTGGGTTCGCGCCACAGATGTTTTATTTCGAGGCGGGACCCGCGCCGAACCCCGGTGGACTACCGATTGGCGGCCGGCCGGTGCTTGATATTGCCAACAACCATTTGCAATACGCCATCACTTGGTACGGTCTCGCCTTTGGGTTACTGGCGGTATATGTGATCTATCTTCGATCCGAACGTAAGCGGCGCCACGCCGAGCCCTGAGATGCAAAAACGCCGCATGACCTTATTTCGCAGATTGGCGGGGCTTACGGCGTTCGCCATCTTTGTTCAAATCGTGCTCGGCGCGGTGGTTCGCTTAACCGACTCAGGGCTGTCTTGCCCCGATTGGCCGCTTTGTTACGGACTCTGGTTTCCGACGCCTGACAAACTCGCGGCCCTGCCATCGGTCGACTACACATTTGGGCAGGTCATGGCTGAGTGGATTCACCGGCTCAACGCCGCTGCCATCGTATCGCCGTTGATCCTGGTGCTTCTGGTCCTGTCGGTTCGCCTGCGGCGCGCCGCGCCGGGCTTGTTGCTGACAATGATCGCATCGGTTGCCGTGCTATCGATACAGGCGGGCCTGGGCGGGTTTACCGTGCTTGACCGAAATAGCCCCTGGTCGGTCGCGGTTCATCTCACTGTGGCGCTGGTCTTGCTCGCGCTGATTTTGCGCGCGCAGATGTTGGCTGAGCCGGCGCGGACTCCGGCGCCTTGGGGCGGCGCAAGAGTCTTGGCATCGCTCAGTGCGATCATGATCTTGGTGACCGTCGCGAGTGGCGCGATGATGGCCAAGAGTGGCGCGACCCTCGCCTGTTCGACCTGGCCTTTGTGTGACGGCGCGGTCATTCCCGATATGTCCGATCCGGGCATTCGCTTGCACTTCGGGCATCGGTTGTTGGCGTTGGGAACTGGTTTGGCGATCGTCCTGACTTGGCTTATGGCGCGCCGCGCCGGGCTATCGGCGACGAACCCGTTTCGTCACGGCGCAACCCTCGCGTTTTCGATCTACGTTGCCCAGGTATTGGTCGGCGCGGTTGTTGTGACGGCCTTCGATGGCGGATCCCTGGCGCCTCAGGTTGCAACCGGTGCGTTTCATCAAACCGTTGGCGTCATGCTGTTTGCGATTCTTGCGGTGATCGCAATGCGCGGCGTGACACCGGATACGATCGGTCGCGCGACAAGAGAGGCCACCGCCTGATATGCCCGCGCCCGCTTACGAAGCTCTCGAAGCACGGTTCCGTCGCTTGGCGTTGCTTGGCGACGCCAGTGGTCTGTTGGCGTGGGATCGGGCGACGATCATGCCGAAGGGCGGGGCCGACGTTCGTACCGAGCAGCTCACGGAACTCGGACTCATTCGCCATGAGCTCATTACGGACCGAGCGCTCGCGGACCTGTTGGACGAGGCCGAGGATGGATCGGACACGCTCGATGCGTGGCAGCGCGCCAATCTGTCCGCCATGCGCCGCAGTTGGCGACACGCCAATGCCGTGCCGGCCGCCCTGTACGAGGCTTCGACACGGGCCGGTCTTGCCTGCGAGATGGCGTGGCGCGAGGCGCGGCCCGCGAACGATTTTGCAGGCTTGCGGCCGCTCTTGGAGGAGGTTGTGCGTTTGACGCGCGAGACCGCTGACGCCAAAGGCGATGCGTTTGATTGTGCGCCGTATGACGCGTTGCTCGATCAATTTGAGCCGGGCTTGCGGATGGCGGAAATCGACCCCGTCTTCGAGGATCTTGCGGCGTTCCTGCCCGACTTCGTCGAGGATGTTTTGGCGCACCAAGCGTCCGAACCCGCGGTGCTCCCCTTAACCGGCCCGTTCCCAATTGAACAACAAGCGCGTCTCGCCGACACGATGATGCATACGGTGGGATTTCCCTCCGATCACGGTCGGCTCGATGTCAGCCATCACCCATTTTCGGGCGGGACGCCCGACGATTTGCGCATTACAACCCGCTACGACGAAGCCGATTTCACTTCATCGCTCATGGCCGTGCTGCACGAGACGGGACATGCACTTTACGAGCATAATTTGCCGGCAAGGTGGCGACATCAACCGGTCGGTGACGCGCTTGGCATGGCCGTCCACGAAAGTCAGTCACTGCTGATTGAAATGCAGGTGTGTCGAAGCCGGCCGTTCATTGCCTATGCGGCGCCAGTTATGCGCGCCGCCTTCGATCACGACGGTGCCGACGCTGCGTGGCAGCCAGAGAATTTGCAGCGGCATTACACGCGGGTTTCGCGCGGTCTCATCCGTGTCGACGCCGACGAAGTGACCTATCCCGCTCACGTTATTCTTCGCTATCGCTTGGAACGCCGATTGATATCAGGCGATTTGAAAGTTTCGGAACTGCCCGCCGCGTGGGCGGCGGAAATGAAAGACCTTGTCGGCATCGTTCCGCCGGACGATCGCGACGGCTGTTTGCAGGATATTCATTGGATGGACGGTGCGTTCGGGTATTTCCCGACCTATACGTTGGGCGCGATTATGGCGGCGCAGCTCTACGAAGCCGCGAAGCGCGCTGACACAAACATCGAACCGTCAATCGGACGTGGCGACTTCAAACCGCTCTATGCGTGGCTTAATGAAAATGTTCACAATCTCGGTAGCTCACTAACGGCTTCCGAGATGTTGTCGCGCGCCACAGGTCATGAATTGGATGTCGGTGCATTCAAATCACATTTGAAAGCACGCTATCTAAATTAGGATGATTTCAGGATTTTTGCCGCCGCGCGGTTTCAACCAAAGCGTTTGCGACGCCGAGGACTGCGGCTGCGTGATCTGAACCCTTTAGGTCGCCATTATCATCGAAAGCGCCAGAAGCTTGGCCGAGGGCAAATTGTTGTGGAATGACCAGTGTACCGCAGGAGGACAAGACCTGACGCAACGCGATCAGGCTTCGGGCGCCGCCAAGCCGGCCCGGTGATGCAGCTACCAGACCCGCGACTTTGCCCTGGTAAGCCGCGAGTGGCGCTTCATCGCCTTCGCGCCGCGATGCCCAATCCAGCGCGTTCTTCAGCACCGCTGTCATGCCGCCATTATATTCAGGCGACGCGATCAACAGCGCGTCATGCGCGATCATCATTGCCTTCAAGCGACGTGCGTTTTCCGGGAGACCCGAGGCCTTCTCTAGGTCGCCATTGTAAAGCGGCATTGAAAGGTCCAAGAAATCCGTCAGCGTCACGTCAGCGCCGCATTCGCGGGCCGCATTGGCCGTCGCCGATACCAGTTTTGTGTTCAGTGAATCCTCTCGGGTGCTGCCGGAGAAGGCCAAAATCGTGACGGGGTCTGCCATGGGTATCACTCGTGCGTTCGGGAGGTCGTGGAGGAATGGTGCGCCAGTCTACGCAAGTAACCGCGCGGATTTCCACCGCGCTCGCCTTGACCGGGTGCGCTGGTTCCTATACCCGGCGTGCGGGCTTTCCACGAGGTTCCCTTGGAATATCTGAGCACGCGCGGCGCGGCGCCGCCTTTGGAGTTCGAAGACGTCCTGATTACCGGCCTGGCGCCGGACGGCGGTCTCTACGTACCGCGGGATTGGCCGAGCTTGACCGAGGCTGATATGCACGCGATTGGGGGCCTGTCCTACGCGGACGCGGCGTCTCGCGTGGTCGCACCCTTTATCGGCGATGCGGTGGATGACGAGGCGCTGGCCGGAATGACCCGGCGGACCTATGCCGTTTTTGATCACCCCGATGTCGCGCCCTTGGTCGAAATTGGCGAGGACGAATGGCTGCTGGAGCTCTTTCACGGCCCGACGCTGGCCTTCAAGGATTTCGCGCTGCAACTGCTCGGCCGGCTATTCGACCATGCGTTGGCGCGCCGCGGCGAGCGCGTGACGATTGTCGGTGCGACATCCGGTGATACGGGCTCGGCGGCCATTCATGCCTGCCGAGGCCGCGAAAATCTGGATATTTTCATTTTGCATCCCGAAGGCCGGGTCTCGGACGTGCAGCGCCGGCAAATGACCACCGTGGCCGACGCCAATGTGCACAACATTGCAATTCGCGGGACGTTCGATGATTGCCAGGCGCTGGTCAAAGCGATGTTCAACGACGCGCATTTTCGGGCGGACATGCGCCTGTCCGCGGTGAATTCGATCAATTGGGCCCGTGTCATGGCCCAGATCGTCTATTACGCGACAGCCGCTGCCGCCCTTAGGTCGGGTGCCGGTCCGGTCGCCTTTTCTGTCCCGACCGGCAATTTTGGTGACGTATACGCGGGGTACGCGGCGCAATGCATGGGCGTACCCATCGATCAACTCATCGTCGCGACGAACCGGAATGACATTTTGACACGCGCCTTCAACGAGGGGGCTTATCGGGTGTCGAACGTCGCGCCGACCATGTCGCCCAGCATGGACATCCAGGTGTCGAGCAATTTCGAGCGTCTGTTGTTCGATCTTTATGATCGCGATGGATCGGCGATCGTCGGATTGATGGACGCACTTGCGGATGAAGGCGGTTTTGATCTTCCGACCGAGCGGTTGGCACCGGCCCGCCGCCTGTTTAATGCAGGGCGGGTCGACGAAGAGCAAACCCTTGAAACAATTGCGGCGGTCTATGCCGAGACGGGTCAGCTTATCGATCCGCATACCGCTGTGGGCGTTGCCGCCGCGCGGCGTTTGCGCCGGACCCGTGACATGCCAATGGTGACGCTAGCGACGGCCCATCCGGCCAAATTTCCCGACGCGGTCGAACGGGCGACCGGCCGGCGACCGGATCTTCCGCCGGCGTTGGCAGGGCTTATGGAGGCCGAGGAGCGCCTGCAGGTTCTTGACCGTGACCTTGGACAGCTCCAAGACTATATTCGGGCGCACGCGACAGTCAGTGCGTGATGCGTCTCTCGCGTAGGGAAAAGCATGGACGACACCAAAGCCACGACCCCAAAATTCGACACGCCCAGTAACGTGCAAATCACCACGCTCGACAACGGTTTACGCGTGATCAGCCAGCCGATGACCACGGTCGAAACAGTGTCGGTCGGAGTTTGGGTCGATACCGGCGCACGCAACGAAACCAAGCCGCTGAACGGCATTTCGCACTTGTTAGAGCATATGGCGTTCAAGGGCACCGAACGGCGCGACGCCTACACGATCGCCGCGGAAATTGAAGCGGTGGGTGGCCACCTGAACGCCTACACCTCGCGCGAGCAGACGGCCTATTTTGCCAAAATCCTCAAGGCGGACTTGGCCCTGTCGGTCGATATGCTGGGCGACATTCTGTGTCGTTCGACGTTCGAGCCCGAGGAGCTCGCGCGCGAGAAAGACGTTGTGATTCAGGAGATCGGCCAAGCTCACGATACGCCGGACGACATCGTCTTCGATCATTTTCAGGAAACCGCCTATCCGGACCAGTCGCTGGGTCGGCCGGTGCTTGGGTCGGCGGATGGTGTCGCGGCATTGGAACGCGATGCGCTCTTCGGCTACCTCAAGGAACACTACACCGCACCGGCGATGGTGCTCGCGGCGGCCGGCCGCCTGGACCACGATCGGCTCGTCAGCTTGGCGGAGGAGGCGTTTGGCGGTTTGCCGAGCGGCCAAGCACCGCGGGCCGACGGTGCACGCTATGACGGTGGCGACTTCCGAGCTGATCGCGAATTGGAGCAGCTCCATTTGTTGATCGGGGTCGACGGGCTCAGTTACGACGACAAGGATTTTGCGACGATGCAAGTTCTGTCGACCTTGTTCGGTGGCGGCATGTCATCGCGCTTGTTCCAAGAGGTGAGAGAGAAGCGGGGCCTAGCCTATTCGGTGTTCAGTTTCTCATCGTCTTACGTCGACGGCGGCTTGTTTGGCGTCTATGCCGGCACTGGACCGGACGAGGGCCGGGAGCTGGCGGAGGTCGTGTGCGACGAACTCCGCCGCGTGTGCGACGGCGTGGAAGCCGACGAACTGGCGCGCGCCAAAGCACAATTGAAATCGGGTATGCTGATGTCGCTGGAAAGCACATTCGCCCGCTGCGAACAAATGGCGCGCCATATGCTGATTTACGGCCGACCCAAATCGATTGCGGAAATCGTCGGTGAAATCGATGCGGTGGACGAGCCGGCGGTCGTGCGGTGCATGGAGCGCTTGCTGGCGTGTGGCGAGCCGACGGTGGCGGCCTTGGGCCCGACGAAGTGTCTGCCCGACTACGACGCGTTGGCGGCGCGGTTGAACTGACAAGACCAGGCAATGGCGGATCGGACCGAACACGAGATCGACGGCGCCGAGCTTCTTGATGCGCGCGGCCTCGCGTGCCCGCTGCCTGTCCTCAAGGCCAAGAAAGCAATGCGCAAAGTGGCGCCAAATCACTTGCTGAAAGTGTTGTCGACGGACCCCGGGTCCGTCGCAGATTTTCAGGCCTTTTGCGATGTTACCGGCCACACGCTCGAATCCCACGGTGAGAGCGATGGCGTGTTCTCGTTTGTGATTCGGGCCAAGAGTTAAGCCGTATGCTGAACGTGCTTAAGTCATTGTCGGACGTCTTACGCGGCAAGCCGCTGATCTCGGGCGAGGTTTATTTGCGTCCGCCGGTGCGCAGCGATTGGAAGCAGTGGTCAAGCCTGCGCGCGCAAAGTCGCGGCTTTTTGGAGCCTTGGGAACCAACTTGGGCGCGCGACACACTGACGCGAAAGGCCTTTTTGCGGCGCTTGCGCGTTTACGCCTTAAACAGCCAATCGGATACCGGATATTCGTTTTTTCTGTTCCGGGTCGACGACAATCAATTGCTGGGCGGGGTCTCGCTCAATCATGTCCGCCGGGGCGTCAGTCAGACTTGTAGTATCGGATATTGGGTTGGCGAGCCCCATGCGCGACGCGGTTATATGACGGCCGGTCTCAGCGGCTTGCTGCCTTTCGCGTTTGATCACCTATGTCTTCACCGGATCAGCGCGGCCACGCTGCCGCACAATACGGCGAGCCGCACCTTGCTTGAGAATGTCGGCTTTTCGGAAGAGGGCTTTGCGCGAAAATATCTCCGCATCAACGGCCAATGGCAGGATCACGTGGTCTATGCCATGCTCAATACGGATCCGCGTCCGACCGTTGCCCAAACCCTTGCACAAGACGCTTCCCAGCCGCGTTTCGATGCTGAGATCGACGAGGCGATGGCGCACGGCTCACAAGCAGCGGCGAAATCGGGAAGCTGAGATTTCGGCGATAAGAGTCCGCGTCGGGACCCAATTGGTTCAGGCGTGTCCGGCTTCGCTCGACAACAGGCTCGGATCGACGCCGACTTTAGCCACCGCTTGACGCCACTTGTCGTCATGGCCGCGACCAAATACCAATTCGTGGTCGGCGGTCACGTTCAGCCAGCCATTGCTCTGAATTTCCGAATCAAGCTGACCCGGCGCCCACCCGGCATAGCCCAGCGCAAAGATCGCTTGCGTGGGGCCGCCTCCGGTCGCAATCGAGCGCAGCACATCCACGGTCGCGGTCATGGCGAAGCCATTTTCGACCTGCATTGTGGCTTCGCTGCAATAGTCGGGCGTGTGCAATACAAAGCCCCGCGCCGATTCGACGGGGCCGCCAAAATGCACTTGGATACGCTCGTCGAGGTCGTCGGCCTCGATTTCCAACTCCATTTGACGCAAAAGATCGGTAAAATTGAGCGAATCCACCAACTTATTGACCACCAATCCCATTGCGCCATCGGAATTGTGCGCGCACATAAAGACAACGCTATGCTCAAAGCGCGGATCGGTCATTTGGGGCATGGCGATCAAAAGTTGACCGCTGAAATAGCCATTCTGGGTTTCGATGGAACTCATGAGTCCTAAGTACGTACTCAACCCGCAGATGACAAGGTCGCGCGATTGTGACCGCAATTGCAGTCATTCGATCGATCAAGGCGCCTATATTCCTGCGAAATGTCAAAAACACGTGAAATTCTAACCTTTTGGCGAGCTGCGACGGTCGCGCTGTTGGCGGCCTTTGTCGCGCCGGACGCCGTTTTCGCCGCGGCATCCGATTGGTCGCGAACTGACGTGAGCCAGGTTCGCTTGATCGCGGCCCGCGCCGCCACCGACGGATCGGCGGAAATCCGGGCAGGCTTGCAATTCCAGCTTGAGCCCGGTTGGAAAATCTATTGGCGCAGCCCCGGCGATTCCGGACTGCCGCCCATTCCCGATTTCTCGCAATCCGAAAACGTGGCCGATGTGGCTATGCGCTGGCCCGCGCCGCAGCGATTTTTCGAGGCGGCGGAGCTGGAAACCATCGGCTATTTGGACGAGACCGTTTTTCCGCTGACCATTCAAGTCGAGCGTCCGGGCGAGGCGGTTTCGGTCCATACGACGCTCGACTATCAGGCGTGCGAGCAGGTTTGCATTCCATTTAGCACGGAGCTGCGGCTCGACATTCCGGCGGGCGACGCAACGCCGACAGGTTTCGCGCAGCTGATCGAACGATTTGAAGAGCGGGTGCCGCGCGATGCGGGATTGAGCGGCATCGAGATCTTGTCCGCTGGTCTGGTTGGTTCGCCGCCCGCCCAATTCGTTGAAGTGTCGGTTAAATCGCCCGCGCCATTTGGCGGCGGCGAAATGTTCGTCGAGGCCCCGGACCAATTCCGCATTCCCGCCAGCGAAGCGAATTTGGCGGCGAATGGGACCCGCCTGACCTTGCGCGCACCGATCGAAGCACGGGCGGATCGCGATCTTGTCGGCGAACCGATCACGATCACCGTCGTTTCTGGCGACCGATCATTTGAGATCCCCATCGCGGCGGTAGCGGCCAACCAAGGCACGGAAGCTGCGTCAGCCGTGCCGCTTCTGTTTATGCTTTTGGTGGCTTTGCTTGGCGGTCTGATCCTCAATTTGATGCCCTGTGTCTTGCCGGTCCTGTCGCTCAAAATTCTCGGGGCGATTGGTCATGGCGGCGGAGAGCGCCGGCATGTCACGAAGAGTTTCGTTGCCGCGGCGGCTGGCATCGTCGTGTCGTTCCTGGTCCTCGCCGTGGCAGCGGTCGCCGTCAAACTCGCCGGCGGCGCGGTCGGCTGGGGCATTCAATTCCAGCAGCCATTGTTCCTGGTTTTCCTGGTGATCGTGCTGAGCCTGTTTGCGTACAACCTTTTCGGACTTTACGAGGTCGGTTTGCCCGGTTGGCTCGGCGATATCGGCTTGCGCGCCGGGTCGGAAGCGGAATCGAAGGGCGGCATGCTCGGACACTTCGTCACGGGCGCGTTTGCGACCTTATTGGCGACGCCCTGTTCGGCGCCCTTCCTCGGAACCGCGGTTGGATTCGCTTTGAGCCGGGGGCCAGTCGAAATCTTCGCCATATTCGCCGCCCTCGGTATCGGCATGGCGTCGCCCTATTTGGCGGTGGCCGCTTTTCCGGGACTGGCGACACGCTTGCCGAAACCCGGCCGCTGGATGCTCTGGCTGCGCGCAATTATGGGGCTCGCGCTCGCCGGCACCGCTATTTGGTTGATTACCGTTCTCGCGGCGCAATCCGGCCCGGTCGCCGCGCTCGCGGTTGCCAGCCTTATGATCTTGATCGCACCGCTGATTTGGCTGGCGCGCTCTGGACCGGCGCGGCGTCGGATCGGGGTGTCGGCGATCGTTCTCCTCGCCGGCGCCACCTTTGCCGCACCAGTTCTCCTTGAAACGCAGCCGACGGCGAATGCGTCGTCTGATGGTGGTGTCACGGCGGATGTTGAATGGCAGCCCTTCGATCTGGCGGTCTTGGACGCAGCCTTATCCGACGGAAAGGTCGTCTTTGTTGATGTCACGGCCGATTGGTGCGTGACCTGCAAAGTGAACAAACGCCTCGTGCTTGACGATGCCGTCGTTCGCGAACGGCTCATGGAGCCCGACGTGGTATGCCTGCGGGCGGACTGGACCAGGCCCAGCAACGACATCGCCGCCTATTTGGCGAGTTTCGATCGCTATGGCATCCCGTTCAATGCGGTGTACGGACCGTCGGCGCGCGACGGATTGGTCTTGCCCGAGCTGTTGAATGCCGACAGCGTGTTGTCGGCCCTCGACACCGCCGGATAACCGGTTCCCGCCTCCCAAAAAAGCCCACAAATGAACCGTATTGGTTTGCACGAGCGCGCGAACCGACTATGTATCTGTCGCGCCGCATGCGGCGCTCAATCAAGACAAAGATCCATTAGTCACGGAGCGTGGAGGCAAGGTGATGGCAATCAAAGTGGGAGACAGTATTCCGGAGGTCAGTTTCCGGTATATGGGTGACGACGGTATCAAGGAGATCACCACGGGCGAGTTGTTCGGGGGCAAGAAGGTGGTGCTGTTCGCGCTTCCGGGCGCATTTACGCCGACATGCTCGGCTCAGCATGTCCCGGGCTACGTCAAAAACGCGGATGCGATTCTCGGCAAGGGCGTCGATACGATTGCGTGCGTGTCAGTCAACGACGCTTTTGTCATGGGCGCATGGGCAAAAGACCAAGGCACGAACAGCAAGGTGATGATGCTCGCCGACGGCAACGGCGACTTCACCAAAGCGGTCGGCCTGGAGCTCGATGCGAGCGGCTTCGGAATGGGGTTGCGCTCCCAACGCTACGCCATGGTCGTGGAAGATGGGTCGGTGAAAGCATTGGCGGTCGAGGACGGCCCCGGATTGGACGTTTCCGCCGCCGAGAAAATTCTCGCGCAGCTCTAAATCAACATACTGCATCGGCTCGAGGCGCGGTTGATGCAACGGTCAACCGCGTGACGGCCCGCCATTCTGGACAACGTCCTTCGCCGCTGCCCGGGCGAGCGCATCGGCGCGCTCGTTCTCCGGGTGACCGGCGTGGCCTTTGACCCACACCCAGTCGACGTCGTGGTCGGCGAGCGCCGCGTCCAATCGCTGCCAGAGATCCACATTGCGGACGGGCTTGCGGGCGGATGTACGCCAGCCATTGGTTTTCCAATTGTGCATCCAGCGCGTGATGCCATCGCGGACATAAACCGAGTCCGTGTGCACGCGCGCGCGCACCGGTCGCTTGAGCGACTCGATCGCTTGGATCGCAGCCATCAGCTCCATGCGATTGTTGGTGGTATCCGCTTCGCCGCCGCTTAGTTCTTTTTCGACACCCCGATAGCGCAACAATGCGCCCCAGCCGCCGGGACCCGGATTGCCCGAACAAGCGCCGTCGGTATAGATCTCGACGATGTCGCTCATGTCTCGATTACTCCAGGCCGTACGCACCGGGCCCCGTCACGTCCCGGTGAAAGCGCAGTTTCCGCCAATATTCCAGGGGGTCCTTCGGCTGCACCAGCGCGTCATCGGGCGTGTGAAGCCAGTCATGCAAGCGCGTGAGCAGAAACCTCATGGCCGCCGCACGGCACAATAGTGGCAGTGCCGCGAGCTCCTGCTCGGAGAAATCGCGGCGTTTGCGGTACGCCGACAAAAGATTGCGCGCTTTGGTGATGTTGAAGTCGCCATCGGCTTCAAAGCACCATGCGTTTAAGCAAATGGCAACGTCGTAGGCGAAACAGTCATTGCACGCGAAGTAGAAATCGATCACGCCGCTGACATGTCCGTCGCTGAAGAACACATTGTCCGGAAACAGGTCGGCGTGGATGACGCCGGATGGCAGATCGTCCGGCCAGCGTTGCTCAATAACGCCGAGTTCGTCGTCGAGAGCTTCGGCGAGCCCCGGCATGACTTCGTCCGCCCGTGGCCGTGACGATTCGAAAAGCGGTCGAAAACTCTCGATCGAAAGATCGTTGGCGCGATGTCCTGGGAAGTCCTGGCCTGCCAGGTGAAGATCCGCCAGCGCGCCACCCAGCGCTTGGCAGTGTTCGACCCAGACCCGTCGTGGCCAAACGCCTTCCAAGAACGTCACGACCGCCGCAGGCTTGCCGGCAATTTCCTGCAATGTCTCGCCATTTCGCGCGGGCACGGGTGTCGGGCAGGCCACGCCTTTGCGCGACAAATGACGCATGAGATCCAAGAAGAAGGGCAGGTCCTCGCGCCTGACCCGCTTTTCATAAATTGTCAGGATGTAGCGGCCATGGTCGGTGATCAGCAAATAGTTGCTGTTCTCCACCCCCTCGGCGATGCCGATGACGGAGATCAGGCCGCCGACATCATAGGAAGCAAGAAACGCACGCAGATCGGAATCGGAAATATCGGTGTAGACAGCCACGAAATTTCTTAATGATGGTCCATTGTTGCGACACCCTATGACATAATCCGCCAGCCGGCAGCGACCAAAGTCCGACCATGAGGAACTTAATGACCGAACCGACGATCGCCCAAAAATCCCCGTACGAAACCGAAATCAAGGCCGGCAAGAGCTATGCATGGTGTGCCTGTGGGCGCAGCAAGAGCCAACCTTATTGCGATGGGTCGCATTCTGGAACCGGCCTCATGCCCGTGGTCTGGAAAGCTGAAAAGGACGAGACGGTATGGCTGTGCGGTTGCAAGCAGACCGGCAATCAGCCGCATTGCGACGGCACGCACAATGGCCTTGCGTAGCGGACAAATGACGAAAAAAAGAACTGGGGCATTCGGATTGGTTGCGGTCGCGGCCGCCGCTCTCGCAGGTTGCAGCTCGGGCTCGTCGCTGAACCCATTTGGCGATTCGGTTGAGTTGCCGTGCCCTTTTGTGCGGCTGCTCGGGGACGGTGAGACCTATCTTCGGTACAGGCCCGGCACGGAACCCGTACGAGAGAATCTCGAGGTTGAGGCGCGATTCATCACGGTTGAATCTACCTGTGACTACGATGATTCGGACGATCCGCGAAGCGCGATGACGCTCGATATGTCGATCGTCGTGGCCGCGGAACGCGGCCCGACCATGCCCGTGGGCGGCATCGAAATGCTGCCCTATTTTGTCGCATTGATTGGGCCAACACGCGATGTCGTGACGCGCCAGAGTTTCGAGGCGGCGATGCAATTTCCAGAAGAGGGGCAACAGTTTGTTTTGGCGGAGCCAGAGGAAGTGACGCTGGATTTCCCGGCAAACGGCGCTGTCGCACCATGGGAATATGAGGTGGTGGTGTCGTTTCAGCTCACGGAAGAGCAGTTGTCGCGTCAGTTGCAGCAGCGCCGCTAGTACGCCGCGACTTGCGGTCTTGGGTGCCGGGCCCTATCATCGGCGCCAGTTGCGCGGGAGAGAACGCTTTTGGCCGAATGCGGTCAAGCGTCGCCGAAGGAGCAACCGCCCCGGAATCTCTCA
>JANQOH010000006.1 GCA_028289725.1 Alphaproteobacteria bacterium | reverse complement strand
ACCCCAGGCCACCCGCGACCGCGGCGATTGACCATTGGGGGCCGGGTGCCAGGATCATTGTGCGTACCACCGCCAATGGCGCACCGCGCAGCATCGGCGCGGCGATTAGAATCATCATGCCGGATAGTCGGTCGGGGATCATCGTTACCAACCACATGGCCCAGCGGGCCGCCCAACCAAACGCTTGATGGGCCGGGTCGCCCCCGCCAAGCCTTCGACCAAAATTTAGGATCGCCCACCAAACCGCCGGTCCGGCGAGGCCGAAGAGCGCGTAAGCGAGAATCGGCCCAGCGCCGTGCCTCGCAAACCGTTCCGCACGCCCCTCGATCGCGGCGCGCGCCACTCCGTGGTCATCGAGATGGATAGGGTCACGATCGCTGATGCGACTGAGTGCGATCGACGCGGCGTCGCGATCGCCAATCGAAAGTGCGAGCTCAGCCTGGCGCAGGGCATTGTGCGATTCGCGTTGGTCGATCAGCGTCGTCAGCAACAGCAACACCATGAAGGACATCAACGGGTCCTGCATGCCGATAAGATCGAGCAGGCGACCAATCAGGCCTGCCAAGGTGGCACACGCGGCAAGCGCCAGAACACCACGTATCCGTCGGTCGAGTTCGCTGCGATGCGGCCGATTGAGTTTTTCGTCACACCATGCCGCCGCACGGTCGATCAAGATCAACGGATGCCAGCGCCACCGGCGGCGCAACAGTGGCGCGCCAAGATACGCATCGATCGCAATCGCAATCAGCAGTATCAACAAGTGGTCCGGCACGGCGGCCATCGCCCGTCAGGTCACGGACGGTCTAACGAGTCACGGTGCGCGCCGACCGGATCATTCCGCCAAGCGCTGTCCAAGCGCGGTGTGCCCTTCCGCCACAGCGTGCGCCGCCGCTGTCTTGCCGTCCACGTCGGCCAGCGACGCGTCCGCGCCGTTTGCCAACAAGATCTCAACCACCACAGCGCGCCCGGCGATCGCCGCCCAAATCAAAACAGTCCGTTCATCTTTATCACGCGCATTGACGTCGGCGCCCTGATCGATCAGATATTCCAGCATCGGACTATGGCCATGGAACGCCGACCACATCAGGGCAGTCCTGCCGATCTCATCGCGCGCCTCGAGGTTCGCGCCGGCCTGGATTGCTCCCGCGACCACCGGCATGATTTTGCCGCGTGCCCCCGTAATCAGTCGTTGGTCGTCGCGCGCGCCGGCGGCGGCGGAGCCGGGCTCAAGGATCGCGAGGGCAATTAAGGCGAAGCACAGAATCCGGAACATGGGTCGGGGGCGCCTGTTTTTTTTGAGTACAAGAAGCGGACTATAAATCAGCTCATGACGGACGAAAATCGCCCATCCCATCGCGCCGCGAGGCCATCGTGAACCGCGCGCTAGTTTGGGGCGTCGCAGCAGCAGCCTTAGTGGCGCTTCTGCTGACCGTTGCCGGCGAACGCGGCATGCTCGGCAACGCGCCCGATTCACCAAAGCAGACGGTCGATATCGGCGGCGCGTTTAACCTGGTCGATCACAGAGGCGAAACCGTCACCGAGGCCGATTTTGCCTCGTCCTATCTTCTGGTGTCCTTCGGGTTTACCTCCTGTCCGGACATTTGCCCGACGGCTCTGCAGTCGATCGGTCAAGCGATGGATTTGCTCGGATCCGAGGGCGCGCGACTCCAGCCACTGTTCATCACGCTTGACCCAGAGCGCGACACGCCCGAAATCGTGGGCGATTACGCCAAAGCGTTTCATCCCAGACTTATCGGCTTAACCGGCAGCACGACGCAAATCGCGGGGGCAGCAGGTGCGTACCGCGTCTATTATGCGAAAGTTCCGACGCCGGACGATGAGGCGGAGTACACCATCGACCATAGCGCGTTCATTTATTTGATGGGCCCGGACGGCGCATATCTGGCCCATTTCAGTCACAACAGTTCGCCTGAGGACATCGCGGCGGGTGTGCGACCGTATCTAAGCTGATCCGGTCAAAGGAGCGGGATATATGTTGAGAGCAGTTGCCGTTTTCGCGGCGCTAATTGGACTATTCACTTCAGCGGCGCTCGCCACGGATATTGAGGTCACGGCGGCGTGGGCGCGCGCGACAGCGGGCGCAAGCCAGAACGGCGCGGCGTACGTCACGGTGACGAACCGTGGCCCCGATACCGCGATCGTACGCGCTAATGCGGCGGTGGCGGACCGGGTTAGCCTGCATACCCATCAGATGGATGGCGACGTCATGCGCATGCGGCCGGTCGAACGCATCGATTTGCCCAGCGGCGCCGACGTAACGATGGCACCCGGTGGGCTCCACATCATGCTCATCGGCCTCGTTGAGCCACTCAATGAAGGCGACCAATTTCCCTTGACGCTCGAGTTGGCCGACGGACAAGTGATTACGAGTACGGTTATGGTCGGTAGCGTGGGTTCAATGGGCCCGGCGGATATGGACTACCACAACGGTCACGGTGATCACCAATGAGCCGCATGCCGAAGGAACATGTTCCTGTCGATCCGGTGATTGTCCGCCGCCATTCTCGGCGCGCGCGACGCATGACCCTTAAAATCGACGCCACCGCTGGCGTCGCGGAGTTGGTGGTTCCGCCTGGTGTGTCGAAAACCGAGGCCGATCGCTTCGAGCGAAAGCACCGCCGCTGGGCGGCCAAACATCTCGCGCAATTGCCGCCACGCCGACCGTTCGTCGACGGATTGGCGCTGCCGGTTCTCGACGATATCCTGGAAGTGCGACATTGCCAGCAGGCGCCGCGGGTCGCACGCCGTGTCGACGATGAACTGATCGTTGGCGGCCGCGTCGATCAAATCGCTGCACGCGTCGAAACTTGGTTGCGCGAAACCGCGCGCGAAACACTGCTGGACCGTGTTTCAGACTACGCCACGCGGCTTGGACGCACCGTATCGGGCATTCGCATCGCCGATCCGCGCACGCGCTGGGGGAGCTGTTCGCACGCTGGCACCATGTCATTTTCCTGGCGCTTGGTGTTGGCCCCCGAAGCGGTGCTCAACTATGTCGCCGCCCATGAATGTGCGCATCTGGAAGAGATGAACCACAGCCGCCGGTTCTGGAAACTGGTGGGTGTCCTGGAACCGGGCTTTGAAGATGCACGCGACTGGTTGGCCGACAACGGACAGACGTTGCACCGTTACGGTGGATAACGGGACATAAAATCGCGCCACAAATGCGCCGGCAGTCCGCCGCCGGTGACCTCTTTCATCGGACTCGCATCATCATTGCCGAGCCATACGCCGGCGACCAAGCCGGACCGATAGCCAACGAACCAAGCATCGCGAAAATCCTGGCTGGTTCCGGTTTTTCCCGCCACCGGCACCGAGAGCGCCGCACGCTTGCCGGTTCCGTCTCGCACCACGGAATCGAGCATGACCGCCAGTTTCTCGGTCGTTCCTTTCGACAAGGCACGCCCCAGGCCTGAGCCGCTCCGCTGAAAGAGGACTTCGCCGTCGCGGCTACGGATTTCCTCGATTCCGAACGGAATGACGCCACGGCCACCATTCGGCACCACGGCATAGGCGCCGGTCAATTCAAGCAATGTGACCTCTCCAGCGCCCAGCGCCAGGCTCGGCTTTGCCGCGAGCGGCGTATTGATGCCAAGCCGTCGGGCGGTTTCTATAACGGTATCGCGGCCAACGGCTTCGGTAAGTTGCACGGCCACGCTGTTGCTCGAATGCGCAATGGCTTTGGTCAGTGAAATCTCGCCGCGATAGGTCCCGCCATAGTTGCGCGGCTGCCATCCATCGATCGTGATGGGCTCGTCCTTCAAGACGTCGCCGGGCTCAAACCCAGACTCCAACGCCGCTGCGTAGACCGCCAACTTGAACGCGGAACCGGGTTGGCGGCGCGCTTGGACGGCGCGGTTGTATTGGCTTTTGGCATAAGAACCGCCGCCCACCATGGCACGCACAGCACCGTCCGGCGTCATCGCGACCAAGGCGGCTTGCCCGATATTTTTGACCGCGCCAGCATCTGCCAACAGGGCGGCAACGGCGCGTTCGGCCGCCGCTTGTGCGTTGGCGTTGAGGGTCGTTCGGATCACCAAGTCGCGGT
>JANQOH010000491.1 GCA_028289725.1 Alphaproteobacteria bacterium | reverse complement strand
CGAATGCCGCCGCGTCCGAGTTTGACATTGTGTCCGCGCGCCGCGATCTCGCCGCCGCCGCGATGGCTCCGAATTTGACGTTTGATCGAGTGAATATCTTGGATCGCCGCAAAATCGAGGTGCTTGCGCCAAACGAATGGGCGAATGGCATGGAGAAACGCGTCGCCCGCGGCGATATCGCCCGCGATGGGACGCGCCTTGATCATCGCGGCCCGCTCCCAATTCTGGCCCAAGCTCGCATAGTAGCCCTCGGCCGCCAGCACCGAGACAGCGGGCGGCGTGGCCGCGGGATCCGGGCGCAAACGGAGATCGGTTCGGAACACATAACCGTCGCCCGTCCGATCCTCCAGGAAGCGCGCCAATCGTTGCGTCAGGCGCACAAAAAAGTCCTGGCAATCGCGCGTCCCTCGGTACGGCGCGTGATCGCGGTCATACAGCACAATGAGGTCGATATCGCTAGAATAGTTGAGCTCTCCGCCACCGAGCTTGCCCATGCCAAGTATGATCCAACCACTCCCGACGCCGGGTGCCTCGGGATCGGCCAGTTCCAAATCTCCCGCTTGCGCGCGCTCGCGCAGCAAATGGTCGACGGCGTGGGCCACCGCGGCGTCGGCGAACCGACTGAGCGCGCCCGTCACCTGTGCGCCGTTCCAAGCGCCGCACAGATCCGCCACCGCGATGAGAAGGGCTGCGCGTTGGCGTGCGCGCCGCAAAACCCGCATAACCTCGTCGTCACGGCACGGTGTCGCGGATAATTCAGCGGTTAGATCGGTCAGGAGCTTGTCGAAAGCCGCGTCGGGACCCACTTGCACGATATCAAGCAAGGTCTCAGCCTGCTGTAACACGCACTGGCTCAGAAACGGGGAATTGCCGAACAGCGCATTCAGCAACTGGCGACCATGGTCGCTTTCGGCGAGGCCTACTGCCGCGTCACGTCCGAGCGCGTCCAACTTTTGGGCCAGCTGCTGCCAGTCCTCCAGGCCACGCGCGGCCGCGCCGGGGTCGCTGGCTCTCGGTAGGGCAGTGGTGTTACAAACCAAGGCATCGTGCATGATGCGTACTCTAATAGAGTGCGAGCCGGCCTGCGGTGAAGCCCTGATTTTGCCGGCGTTCATTTCTCGTGTGGCGTATCGGGTCGACAGCGTCGGATTGGCGCGGTCGATGGAAGGATAGCGGCGACCTTGTTCGGGCCCACCACTAAACTGTTTGGCCATGCGGTCGCGGGCGGATTCGGCGCCCTCGCGGTGTTGTTCGCGTTGGTCGTTTGGCGCTTGGCCGCTGGACCCGTCTCGTTGGCCTTCCTGGAACCCTATGTCGAAGAAGCGCTGAGCGCGGAGGGCTCGGGCCTTACCGTCTCATTCGATGATCTGGTGCTCGGCTGGGCCGGTTGGGACCGCACGCTCGACATTCGCGCCGTCGGGGTGCGGGCGCGCAGCGCCGAGAGCGGGGCCCTAGCTGGCGTGCCGGAAATGTCGATCGAGCTGAGTATTCCGGCTTTGTCGCGCGGGCTGATCGCGCCGACACGGCTTGAGCTGTTCGGACCGGGCGTGCGCTTGGTACGGAATCAGTCCGGTTCCATTGACCTCGGTTTCGGTGAGCCGCCCGCTCCGGAAGATACGGACGCAGTCCAGACGAACGACCTAGCCGCGGAATTGCTCAGAGATCTGCTGCTGCCGCCGGACCCCGACCGGGCCATGGGCTATTTGCGGGAAGTGAACGTTTTCGAGGCGCGCCTGATGCTCAAGGACGAGCAATTGGGCATAGAGTGGATCGCGCCTTCCGCTTTCGTGTCTTTCGAACGGCACCGCGATGGCATCCGAATGAATGCCGATCTCAGTCTCGATCTGCCGGGCGAGCCGGTCGACCTTTCGGCGGTTGCGACATATGACGTGAACAGCCGCCTGGCCAAAATGGAATTGGACTTTGCCGATGTCGATCCGGCGCGACTGGCGCGCACGGTGCCGGGTCTTGACGACCTCGCGGATCTGGATGTTCCTGTCTCGGGGACCGTGGATCTGGTCGTGGCGGCCGAAGGACATGTCATCGATGTGGGCTTCGACGTGTCGACCGGTCCGGGCCGTATTCTCGCCCCGACACCGTTTGAACCCGGAACGCAATTCGATGTCGCTTTGGTCCAGGCCAGCGGCCGCATCGTCGAGGGTTTTTCCGCTTTGGCGCTCGACGAACTGTTCGTCGACTTTGGCGGACCGACGCTGCGCATGACCGGGCGCTTCTCAGGCGATCCCGACGCACCCGACACCAATGCGGAGCTCGTGATCAAACGCGTTCCGGCCGATCAGGTCGCCCGTTACTGGCCGGCGGAAGTCTCGCCTGAAGCACGCGCTTGGCTGGTGGAACATATGACGGCCGGACGCCTCGACGAGGTCGTATTGCGCCTCGCGTTGGAGGTGGAGGATTGGCCCAAATCAAACCTGGAGCCGGGCAAGGTAACGGGCACATTCGCGGTATCGGACGCGTCGATTTGGTATCACGCGGTGTTGCCGCCTGTGGACAAGGTTTCCGCGACCGGCTGGTTCGACACCACCCAATTGCATGCGGTGACGGCCGGTGGCGTGTCGGGGCCGCTCGCACTGACCGAAGGTG
>JANQOH010000485.1 GCA_028289725.1 Alphaproteobacteria bacterium | reverse complement strand
AAACTGACGGTATAGGGCAGTTCCAAACGGTCTTGCGCCGCCAGCGCCGCCGGCGCCAGCCACACGAGAACCGCCAATAGAGCGGCACGCCACGGGCTGAGCCTTGTCCTGGCCCGGCCCGAAATCCTGCAACGGACCATATGCCTCCCTACTCCGCCAATTCGCGCCATTGGCCCAGAATTCCGCCGCTGCGCGCCACGTCCTCACCGCGCAGGGGGCCGTCGCGTACTCCGCGATTCGCCCGGACTTTCGACAACCTCCGGGTGTTCGCGTGCACGACGCCCCGCGTGCGCTCGTGTCGGGCGCCATGAAACAGGGCATCGCCCGCGCATGCCAGAGGTAAATTGCGAAATCGTAGGATGTTACCGCCCGGCAGGCGGGCCTGGGGAAGGCGTTGTCAGGTCTTGGCGACGCGATATTGGTCGAAATTTTGGGCGAATTGGGCGATCAGCTTCTTCAGTTTCTTTTCATCGACCGCCTTGATCGCGTCGGCCGGGCTCATCCATTTGCGCCGCCGCTTGGCCATTTCGGGCCAACTATCCTTGACCCGTTTGACCGCCATGGGAAACACCGAAACCCGGCGCAGACCGCCGCCCTTCTCGGCTGTTTTCAGATAGTCATAGGTGCCAATGCGCTCGCGGGATACGGCGCCAACCACGCCGGCTTCCTCATAGGCTTCGAGCGACGCTGAAAAACGCGCCGATTTACCGGGTTCCTGGTGGCCTTTGGGCAGCACCCAGCGCCGCGTCTCGAGCGACGTGACGAGCACGATTTGGAGGCCATTCTTATTCTGCCGATAGGCCAGTACGGCGCATTGCTTGATCGGTAATTGCTGCGGCATGCTTTCCCCGCGCGCTGCCACGTTCATCATTTCAGCATTCACGCCGCGCCCGTTGTCGCGCCGACGCAACCGGTCATGCCGGACCCTTCGCGCCGCATATTTGCCCGATTCCCGCGTCAATTTTGTGACAAGCCGAGGCCATTTTTCACGCACCGGCCGGCGCCAGGGCGCGCCGGTACAGATGCCACGACGCATGGCCGAGCAGCGGCAAGGTCACCAACAAGGCGATCAATCCCGATAGCAGGGACAAGCCGATCAAAATAGCGATGAAGGCGCACCAAACGATCATCGCGCCGGGATTGCTCGTCACCACGCGCACGCTGGTCACCATCGCGGTCACGAAGTCGCAGTCGCGCTCGAACAGCATGGGGAAGGAAGTGACCGAAAATGAGAACACGCCAAGCGCAATCACCGCACCCACCGTATTGCCGATCACCAAAAACAGGATGCCGGTCGGCGTGGTCAAAATATTGAGCAGGAAATCGTCCGACGACAGGGCATTGAGCCCGAGAAAGCCGAAGAACAAGACCGCTGCGATATCCAACCAAATGAAGAACGCGAAGCCCGTGACCAGTGCCATCCAGCCCAGGTCCCATTTCGCGGCGTCTCGGATGAGCCCGTAAATCGCCGCCCAGGACACCCGGTCTCCGCGCTCTAGACACACGGAAATCGCATAGAACCCGGTGGCGATAAACGGCGCGACCAGCGCGAAGCCGGCGGCCAGCGGATAAACCAAATAGGGCAGTTCGAACTTGATGAGCAGCAGGATCAGCAGCCAACCGCCGGCCACATAAATGCCGCCGATCGCTATGCCATGGAATGGCGCGCGGCGAAAATCGCGCAGGCCGGCGGCCAGCACGTCCAGCAAATCGGTCAGCGTGACGGTTTGAACCAACGACGCGGGTCGCCGTCCGCCGCCCCCCTCAGCCGTCTCAGCCATCGCGCTTACAACGGATAGTCGCGCGCTGGGTCGATGCCGCAGGTTTCAATAAATTTCCGCACTTGCATGACCTCTTGCTTCGGCAAGCTGTGGCTTGGATGCGAGAAATTCGCGCTATGCCCGTTCAGAGACACGTGCGACTTGCCCGAATGCGTCGACTTAATCTCCGCGCCCAACTCGCGCAGCACGCTTTCGACATCCTTCATGGCGATATTCGCATTAAGCGGATGCGCGAACAACGTGTGCAGGATCTTTCGATGATGATGATTCATGCCGGTCCCATGCCCTCAATCGCAAACACGGATTGAGTGTGCCGTGGCCCGGAAAGCGCGACCTTGATCCATATCAGGGCGCCGCGCCCCAGACGGCTGCGGCGCAAATCAATGATCTTCGGGAAGCACCGGTGATCCATCCGCGTCCCGCGTCCGTATGTCTGGGCATCAATAACAAACAACAAGAGTTCCAAACCATGATTCGACGCACGCTTCTCGCGGCCGCCGCCGCGCTGCCGTTCGCCTTCTCCGCCATCGCCGCAAAGGCCGGCGACATTGTCGACACCGCGGTTGCCGCCGATGATTTCAACACCTTGGTCGCCGCCGTGCAGGCCGCTGATTTGGTCGACGTCCTCAAGGGCGACGGGCCGTTCACCGTGTTCGCGCCGACCGATGCCGCCTTCGCCGCTCTTCCGGAGGGCACCGTCGAAGACCTGCTGAAGCCTGAGAACAAGGATCAGTTGGTCGCCGTGCTCACCTATCACGTGGTGCCCGGCAAGATCATGTCCGGCGACATTGCGGGCAACACGGCAATGGTCGAAACCGTACAAGGTAGTAAGCTATCGGTTGACGCCACCGAAGGCGTCAAGATCGACGAAGCCAATGTCGTCACCGCGGATATCGTGGCCGATAACGGCGTGATTCACGTCATCGACGCGGTTGTGCTGCCGAACTAGAAGAAACGTTTCGGGTCTCCGTCTCAACCCGACCTGAGGGGCCGGCGCCCACCGGCCCCTTTTTCTATGCCCGCGCGGCAGGTTCCGTTGGCCGCCGGATGACAGCGCCCAGGCCTGCTAAGCCACACTTGCGCAGGGCGATGCCGGCGGCGAAGCCATGATACAAGCGGATGCGCAGTTGATAGCGCGGGCCCTTGATCAATCTCACCCTTTCCGCCGCTCCCGAAAATGCGCCGCCAGCGCGGCAAGGCCGGTTTGCAGGCGCGCGAGATGCGCGAGCGCGGGGACCGTGCGGGCGCGAATGAAGTGTGACTATGAAGTGTAGAAAGCGGGTCGATCAGATCATATCGGATCGGGCAAACGAGAATACATCAATATTGAAAAAAGTATACTGACAAGACCATCCTGCAATTAGGCTGCAAGAAGGTCTTTACTTCGTAGCCAATCAGCTTCCGACCTGATGTTCTCCTCGCTATGGTGCGGCTTGATATCGCGAACAGATGCAACGATCTTCTCAACAGAAACCGGAACGTTAGCCTCACGAGATTCCCTTTCAACGTAAATTAACGTGCTCAAAATCTCTAATGAAGCTGCAGACTTTGACGCAAACATATCGATCACCCAGTCGACATCGGCACGATACTTCTTGACAAACTCCTCACTTCTTCCGATCAGATCTTCATTCCGATCGGAAGATTCAATTTCATAACCGTACCCTCCAGAAAAATAAACTGGCGTGCTCGTCACTACATCAAGTGCCTCGGCGTAACGCAAATCATCTAGAACACCGGAATCGAAAGGACCATAGGTATATAGGCGAAAGGAATACCCCAGCGGCACTCCTCTGATTACCTCCAGGAAGTACAGACACTTCATCAATCCTGTTCTACCAATCTTGCTAGGAAATCGTCTTGTGATTTCACCAATCGTCGCCACTCGTTCCAGTTGCGTCGCCTTGTTTGCCATGGCTCCCCTCATGCGGTGCTCAATTTTGCTTCTGCTGCTTCTCGGTTTTCCTCGTGAACATACATGCGCACTTGCCGCACCGGTTTGATGCTCCCAACTATTGACGAATAGCTCGACAGCGATTTTACATCACGAGGCGATAGGTCCGCGATCACAGGCACGTCGGCCGAACCAATTTTGTACCAAGATTTTTCTGCAGAAATCTCGGCTGCTAGCAATTCGCCAAGTTTTCCGCGCCACTCGTCTAAATTATCAAGGTCGGTTTCATCAGGTGTTTCTTGTGTATGACGAATCTCCCGAAAATGATCGCGCTCAGCCAACCGGCGCCCATGATCACCGCCTTTCCCAGATGAGATATGACCCAGGACTCGCCAATCATCCCATTTCAGGTACTGGTCAAGTTTCCGGCCTTTAGGAATTGGGAATGTTCCGCCGGGAAGCAGATCTTCGAGCGCCCCGTGCAGATGATGATTAAATATTGATCTGGTCTTATGGAAATAGACCTGTGTGAACATAAAATATCTTGCCAAAATTAAACCCTCGGCGGCGTGCCAGCCCCCTTCTTCGACGCCGAGTCTTGGTCCTTCTTGATCAAATGGGACCGCTACAATCGAGTTGGCCAAGCGCCGCCAATCGTAACGACCATATTCGACGCCAACATGATGCGAGTCGCGCAATAGGTAATCCATTCGGTCCGCATCAAGCTGCCCGGAGACCAGGTCGCGCCAGAACGTCGCTTGGCCCGCTCCGGATCCGCCCTCAATAAAGTTGGCGACCATATCAGCGGTAAATTCGTAGTTGTTATTCGCCGGATGATTCTCAATTACGTCTCTGAAGTGCCTTCGAATGATCTCCGCGGTATAGTGCTCATGCTTGTATCGTTCCCCCTGCCGACCTGGAATTTCAGGCAACAGTTCTTCAGCTGCATGGGAAAATGGCCCATGTCCTACATCGTGCAACAATGCGGCAATTCGCACTAAGACTCTGTGTCGCTTGAGACCGTCGTCATTGTATCCGAGCTCGTCGCGAAGAACGTCCCGCGAACGTTCCACAATTCCATCATAGACCAAGCCCGCCATATTCATGACGCCAAGAGAATGCTCAAACCGGACGTGCATGGCGCCGGGGTACACAAGATCGGTCCACGCAAGCTGACGAATGCGACGCAGTCGTTGGAACGGCCGCTGCGCAATTATCTCCCGTTCCCAGTCATTGAATTTGATGAATCCATAAACTGGACACCGAACTTCGTAGGTCCTATCGGAATCAATTGCCACGTGGTCCTCAGCGCACTCCAAGAATAAAATGTTCTATGAATGTTCTTAATAAATTCTTGCGCCGGCCCAGTCAATTTTCTCAACCAATTTGATTGATACATCGAGCCGGCATTTGTTGCTCGTTTACCGAAATCCCTAAAACCAAGCAGCAATTCGTCATCGCTAATGGGCCCGATTCCTGCGGGACGCTTTATGGAAATTTCCACCGTAACGAGTGACGACACCGGCCTTATTGATTGGCATCCTTAACTCGTGCGTCAGCCTCTTCGCCGTTCCCGAAAATGCGCGGCGAGGGCGGCGAGGCCGGTTTGCAGGCGCGCGAGATGGTCGAGCGCGGGGACGGTGCGGGCACGCAGACAGGGCGGCCAGGCGTCATGGACGCACAAGTCGATCACTTCGGCTTGGACCTGATCGCCGCAGTCGGCGAGGGCCGTGAGCGCCGCGGCGTAGGCGGTTTCGCGGATGGCTTGGCCCGGATCGTCGGCGCTGGCCGGCGCGGTGCCGCGTACCCGGCCGATCTCGAAGGCCGGCAGGCTGGCCGGTCCGAACACGGCGAAGCGCAAAAGCGCGAAGCGGCGGCCGGCATCGGCCTCCTCCGGCGAGACCAGCCGGCGCGTCTCGAGCAGGTCGATCGGCGCACTGGTTTTGGCGGG
>JANQOH010000484.1 GCA_028289725.1 Alphaproteobacteria bacterium | reverse complement strand
CGTCGCGCGCGACGCCGATGCATTGATCGGCCGCGGCCGGCGTCGATGAATTCTTCTTCCGTCTCCGCCGCGGCCTCGACAATTTCCGCGCCGATCGGGTCCAGTGCCTCGCGCTCCATCTCATAGGCCGACGTGCCGAGATCGAACGACAATCCCGATGGCTTTTGGACGACGATCTTGAATTTTCGGTTCGACATTCCGCTCCCCCCGATGCCGGACCGGGAACGGTATGTCATGGCGCACTTCGCGGCAACTCAGGTGCGCCTGAGGCGAATGCCTATGGCGTCACCGGCTCTAGGCCCTCCCACCACAAAAGCGCGGCCAGCGCCGCGATCAGAATAATCAGAACAACCGAGCGCAACGGGTTTCTCGGCATAGCCGCGTCCGCCCAAGAGGGTTTCAGTATGCGCCTCGGCTTCCGGCCACGCCTCTTGCGCGACATGAAATCGATCCAGACCCGCTTCCTCGTGGCGCGCCCCGGATTCGCCTCCTCCACGACGGAGGTTGGGCGCGGCTCATGGCCACGGCCGGAGTCCGGTTCGCGAATATCGAAATACGGATAATCCGACGGCGAGACATTGTGGCGACGGAACAGAGGAACAAAGAACATTCCCACCAACGCCACCGACACGAAAACGATGCCGCCCAAGATTGTTGCGAGATAAACGGCATCAGCCAGCGGCCGAACTAGGACCAATGCGCCGCCGACAACGAGGAACTCGGCAATAAGCAGACACTGCACCGTTTGCTTGAAGAGCTTTTTGTCTTGTCCTGATTGAAACATCGCGAGCGTCGCCAGCTCCCGCATAACCGTACGTCGGTCAGGAAACCATCAGGCATCGGGCCTGCACTCGTCAAATCAGGCTCATATCCGCCGGGCATGATTGCGCTTGATTGCACGGCCGTCGGGCAAATCCGCACGACCGCCAAGGAATGTGAATGCGTGTGAACAAGCTCATAGATTGCGTCGCGGCGACGGACGAATGTGGAGGTGCCTGAGGGCAACGCAGTTCACACATAGGAGCACAGCTATGACCAAACGCCCGTTTTCGTGTCTCGCCTTCGCCACCGTCGTCGGTCTGTCCGTAACCGGTGCGACGATCAATATGGCTGCCGCCCAAAGTGACCCCACAAACGTTCCCGAAGTCGCGTGGGATACCACGCTCAATTTTTTCCAATTCGATGCCGATAAGTTCGTCGGACAACGATTCAGCGCAAAATGTCCGGCGAGTACCGTCAAGACCTCTCTGGAAGGCGTATTCGGCACCGACGTTTACCCGAGCAAGAGCGCGCTTTGCGTCGCGGCGGTGCACGCCGGCCAAATCGATACCTCCGGCGGCGTCGTGACCGTTCAATTGAATCCGGGTCAGGACAGTTACACCGGCAGCTTCCGCAACGGCGTTGAGACCGCGGATTTGCCGGGCACGAAACGCAGCATTGTCTTCGTTAGCCCAACCTTGGCCGAAACCGATACCGAAACCCACGTCGCCTACGTTCCCGTGATCGACTGGGATACCAAGTTCACCGCCACTGGCTTTGCGCACAAGCAACTGGTCGGCCAGCAATTCACCTTTAACTGCCCAGCCGCCCCGGCCGATTTGCGGTCCAGGCGCGTGGTCGGCACCGACACCTACGCGTTCAGCAGCCGGATTTGCCGCGCCGCGCTGCATGCCGGCAGCATCACCACAGACGGCGGCTTCGTGTCCCTGCAGATGGGCCCCGGCGACCAGAAGCTCGTCGGCAGCATCCGCAACGGTGTCGAGACCGCGGACGGCACGAGCGGGATCCGCTCTATCTCCTTCGTCGACAGCTCGGTCCAAAACTAGCGGATCGAACCTGATCCCATGCCTTGGCCCGGCGCCCCGCGCGGCGTCGGGCCCCGGCCCGGACCAACGGGCCCGATCTCCTCTCCCACATTTCGAACAGCATTGGGGTCCACGGATGAAACCGGTGGTTTTTCCCTTGGCAACCGGCGTGTTGGTTTTGGTGACATGGCTCGCGGTTACGGCGGTCGAGCAATGTTTGTTGACCAGCACCGATCCGAAGTTCGATTGCCGGTCTAGCCTGATGTTTGTGTTCGCCTTCGGCTCGATCGCCGCGGTCCTCAGTGGGATTGCAGCGGCGCTAGCCCGCGCGCTGCTCCACCGGTACTTGAGATTTGCGTCCGTCGTGCCCGAGTTGCTTGCCGCTGGGCTGACCAGCCTCGTGCTGGTCCTGATGTTCGCCGCGGTCATTTATTGGGAAGTTAGTTCCGGCAATATCGCAGGCAATTTTATGACCTGGCTCGGCATGAGCCTGGTCGGCAGCGGCATATCGTTGGTCATCGTCAAGCGGTTCATCAAGCCGTCCTGAAGCGACGGTCCTTCGTACGCGGACTCGGTTTCCTTTCCACTCGCTTCAGTATCCCACGTATGGGAGATCCATTATGATCGTTCTGGGTATCGCCATCGTCCTGTTGACCGGCGCGTCGGGCCTGATGATCGCGGCCCTCATCAGTAATCAAGTCGACCCGACCTACGCCTCTGCCCTGGCGATCCCCATCGCAAACTTGGCGAGCTTGGTGTTGGTTCTCCTGGCGCTGCCGTTTGCCGGCATGGCGTACAGCAAGCACAGGGACGTCGTGCTCGCGCGCCGCACTATGGTTCTCACCGTGGCCCTCATCGCCGCGCTCGCCGTCCTGTTCCCATTGAGCGAATTCGGCTATCTAAGCCGCGTGCGATGAGCGGACGGTCGATCGCTCGCTTTGCACCTCAAACTTTGCCGGTCCGATGCCAGGCGATGGCGTCTTCCAGCCGATCGTCGCCCCAGAACAGTTCCTCTCCGACTGCAAAAGTCGGCGCCCCGAATATGCCAAGACCACGGGCTTCCTCGGTTGCCGCCAAATAGGCGGCTTCGGTGTCGTCCGAACCAGCCTGCTCAATCACGCGTTGGGGGTCTTGGCCGGCCTCGATCAAACTCTCGGTCAAATTCGGCTCGCTTCCGGCGGGCTGGCCTTGCTGAAACCACCGACGATAGGTCGCAACAACATAGGCGGGACACCAACCCTCCTGCCGCGCCACGATCGCGACGCGGTTGGCCAAATCAAAATTTTCGAGCGGATACGGCGCTGGCAGCACAGCCTCGAGGCCATATTTCTCGGTACGCCGCTCAATATCGCGCCACATATAACGCGCCTTGATTGGCTTGTTCGCGAAGGGAATATTGTTCATCTCCGTCATCACCGCACGCACGCTGTACGGACGCCAGTCAAAGCTGACGCCGGCCTCGCGCGCGACATCCGCCAAACGCATGATGCTTAGGTAGCTATAGGTGCTGCCGATGGAGAACCAAAACGTAATCGGTTTCGCGTCAGACATCGCCGAATCCTAGGTTTGTCACGGTTGTACCTGATCTATACCCGGTAATGTCCGCAAAGTCGCGCTGGGTTCGCGTTGGCGCGGCGATCGCCTTGGATCGACCGCCGCGCGTTAAGCCGACGTCAATCCAAGTCGCTGGCGGCGTGACGCTCGCGAATTGCGCCTTCGAAATTTTTCGGGCTGCGGTTGACGCGACGGCCGCGTTGGACCGCCGGGCGGGCCTCAATTTCTTTTGCCCAGCAAACCACGTTTTTGTAGGTATCGACGTCTAAGAATTCGCCGGCCTCGTAGGCGTTATTCAGCACAAGGTTGCCATACCATGGATACGTCGCAATGTCCGAGATGTTGTACGCGTCGCCGCAAAGGTAGCGCCGGTCCGCGAGATTCTGGTCCAGAACGTCGAGTTGGCGTTTGACCTCCATCGCATAGCGGTCGATCGGGTATTGGAATTTTTCCGGCGCGTAAGCGTAGAAATGCCCGAAGCCGCCGCCAAGGAACGGCGCGCTGCCCATCTGCCAGAAAAGCCAGGAAAAGCACTCCGCGCGCTCTGACGGATCGACGGGGAGAAACGCGTCGAATTTTTCCGCGAGGTAAAGCAAGATCGCACCGGATTCAAACACCCGCGTCGGCGGCGTGGTGCTGCGATCCAACAAAGCGGGGATCTTGGAATTTGGATTGATCTCGACAAACCCGCTGCCAAATTGATCGCCATCACCGATATTGATCATCCAGGCGTCGTATTCCGCGCCGCTTTTGCCGAGCGCCAGAAGCTCCTCCAGCATGATCGTGACCTTGACCCCGTTCGGCGTCCCGAGGGAATGAAGCTGCAGCGGATGTTCGCCGACCGGCAGTTCTTTTTCGTGCTGCGCCCCGGCGGTCGGTCGGTTGATGCCCGACCATTTGCCGCCATTCTCGGCGTCCCAAGTCCAAACTTTCGGCGGCGTGTAAGTTCCCGTGTCAGGCATGCGTGCGGCCCCTCGCGTCTCATATTTTGGCGAAATGGAACTCGACCGCAGTGCCGAAACGCGCGATGCGCTGGGGCAAGGGCCGACCAAATCCAGTTTCCGGATTTATGCCACCAGGGGACCGCCAGACGCAAATCGCGGCAGACCAGCGCCCAACGAAGGGCTGGCCTACCGCGATCTAAAGGTGATGGCCGATGCGCTCGGCCGGCCGGTTTGCTTAGTAGCCGTGGCGATCGTGTTTGAGATCGACCAGCGAACCGTTCGCCATCGACATCAGCAAGCGCGAAATCGATTGACTGACGACCACGGTATGCTGGTTGTCGGTGTCGGCCAAATGTGCCCGCAGGGTCTTCCGGACCTCTTCGACGCCGGTGGCGTCGATCACGATATCGAGGCCGATATTGTGCTTCACCAAGTCGAGAAACTCGGTGGTCGCTTCAATGCCGTGCTTCTTCGCCAGCGTCATGCCCGGCGCCTTGGCGTCCAGGTCCGACACACCGCGCACGTCGACGAAATCTAAATCCAAAAACTGTTGCAGCATGGGCGTACCGGTCTCGCCGCCCCCCACAATCGCAACGCTAATCTTGCCGTTTTCCATAAATCACACCAATGCCATGACAGGATGAAATCTGAATGAGTATGAAGGTGTAGCCCGCGCCCCATATTTCAACGCCGGCACCGATGGTCCTAAACGCCCCGCGCGCTCCTGATATCCGGTATGGGAAATATCGAAAATTCAGAAAATTAAGCAGCTTATACAGATTTTTTGATTCTCTGTAGGAGGCATTGATGGACGATCTTGGTCCCGGTGCGGGTTGACGGCGCTGGCTTTTGGGGCTGTTTGGGCGCTTGCGTCGCCGTCGGTCTGCTCATCGCCTCTAAATCGGTGGGCCGGTTGAATTAGGGCAAGCTTCGCTCGTGCCCCCCTAAGTGGCGCACGTGATATGATCACTTCTCATGGAGATCCTTTATGCCGTCATAGCGGGATTTGTGATATTGCTCGCCATCGGCGCGTTCTTGCGCTGGGGAACCGCGCTGCCACGCAGCGGCCAAAAATCCTACTCACCCCTCCCAGATTACGACGCCATTGCCGGGCGCGTGCGCGACGCACCGAATGCCGTCCAAAAAGGCGAACCGCAAAACGTCCGGAGCCACAAGGAATGACATCGAGATTGTCACCGCCACAGCTTTCGATTAGGGGCCAGTAGAGAAGGTGTGCCCTAACATGTCAGCGTCGCGCTAATTGGGGACGCGATACATTATAATGAGATTGATGCGCCTAGAGCCTCTCTATTTGGTCTGGGCAATCGCTTCCAAAGTTTGCAAGAAATTCGGAATCTTGAATGTTGAAGCGGGACCGGGCTGACGAGCTTTTTGATGAGCAAACCATCGAGAAATTCTTGCGGCTTTGGATTGAGATTTCATCCGATGACCGAGAATTGACGCAGGCGCGAACGGTTCTGGCGGACAAACTGACTCGTGCCGACGAAGTCGGGCTCATGGACGGGACAGAACCCATGCTGCGGGAATTGGAGCCGTTTCGCGATACCGTGCAAAAGAAGGCGCGGTTCCTTGCGCCGGACCTTAGTCGGCTCGAACTAATCAATTTCGTATACGTCGTTCTGCACGCTGATGAAGAGGACATTGAGCGGATCAGTCATCAGATTCTCTGAGCACACCTATCTAATCCATCTCGACAACTAAGGTTCTGCGACCGCGGCCAACCCAGCGCGCGTTATGTTTATGGCGCTTCCTGCGTACTCCGCAGAAACGCTCGAGACAAAATGACCGCCGTCATAACGATGGCGAAGGACTGCAATCCAAAGCAAATCAGGATCGCGAGGGACGCGACCAAGTTCGGAACGTAAGTGTCGGCCAAAAGTGCGCTCGGCGTATCCGGAAGAAATTCCGGCAGGGCGGCGATCACTAATGCCAGTGCATAAACAACGGCCGGCCCCGCCAATAAGCGGTTAAAGGTCCAAAAATATTGACGTCTGCCACGCGAAAAGGCGGCTCCCAGACCGCCGCCAGCTTTCGCGACATAAGCGGGAAAAACCGTGCCAAGAAGCGACAGCAATATCAGCGTCGCAAGCCCAACACCGGGCACAAGGATAATCAGCACCTCTTCCAGCGGGCGCGCCTGAAACGCACTGTAGACGGCGAACGCGATTGCCGGCACGAGGATGATAAGAAACAGCCCAATCGTAATAAGGGTGAAGATCAAGACGCGTACGGCATCGACGTTTTTGCCTTTGCTGCTGCCCAACAGCACTTCGGCGTGCGCCGCATAGGCCAGCAGCGCCCAGATGAAGGCGCTGGGAAACGCTGTCGCGCCGGCGGATTCGGACAATTCGCCAAAGGCGGTCAGCCCGTATTCGCCAACAATGGCGATCGCAACGAACGGCAGCACGTTTTTCCAAACGCGCCAGCCCTCGCCGTAGAATGGTCTGTCGAACGCCATTGCCGGTCCCCCCGTGCAACTCGAACTGTTGGGGCCCCTGCCAACAAATCGGTTGAGCATACCCGTCCAATACGAACCTGGACGTGTAAGCGGATCGTGGCGCGAATTCGCCGCATCCGCAAGACACGACCCGTGACCGGACTGGTTCGACCGCATCGCCCGCCGGCGCAGCGGCCATGCTGCATAAGCGGTTGACGGGGCGCGGGGCGTGGCGCAAAGAAGCGGCGATAAGGACAGGAGCCGCTCATGCCATTCGACGTTACGCCGCATCTTCGCAAGGACCTGCCGCCGCCGGCCGCCGCGTGGGGCGGCTATCCGGAACTCAATTTCGTCGGTGGGCATAATAATCCGGGCAGCATTCCCTCCGACGCGCTCGCCGAAGCCGCGAAGCGCGTGATCGCGCGCGAAGGCGCGTCGCTCGCCACCTACAATATGGACAACGGTCCGCAGGGCTATCTGCCGCTGCGCCGCTTTCTCGCCGACAAGCTCAAGCGCTATGCCGAGATCGCGTGCACGCCTGAGCAACTCCTGATCACTTCGGGATCGCTTCAAGCGCTCGATCTGGTCAATGACGTCTTGGTCGAGCCCGGCGACTCGGTGATCACCGAAGCGCAGTCCTATGGCGGCATTTTCGGCCGACTGCGGCGCGCCGGCGCGACGTGGACCGGCATCAATGTCGACGATGACGGCCTGAAGACCGACCAACTTGAAAACGTGCTCGCGGACATGAAGGCACGCGGCACGCGACCGAAATATATCTACACCATCCCAACATTGCAGAACCCGACCGGCACGGTGATGAGCCGCGACCGCCGGCTGGCGCTGCTGCGCATCGCCGAAGCCTACGACACAATGATCTTCGAGGATGACTGTTACGCGGACCTGACTTGGGATGGGTCGCGCCCGCCGGCGATCCGCGCGCTCGACCAAAGCGGGCGGGTGATCCATTGCGGCTCGTTCTCGAAATCGCTCGCGCCCGCGCTCCGTATCGGCTTCATCGTCGCCGACTGGGACATTCTGAGCCGCATGCTGACCGTCAAGTTCGACGGCGGCACGGGCGCGCTCGAACAAATGGTGCTCGCGGAATACGCCAGCGAACAGTTCGACGACCACATTTCCCGCTTGCGCGGCACCTTCAAGGAGAACTGCGACGCCGTGGTCAGCGCATTGGAAGAGCAGTTCGGTGTTGCGGCGGAATTCCGCGTTCCAAAAGGCGGCATCTTCATTTGGGTGAAACTGCCGGACACGGTCGATACCACGCGCCTCGCGCAAGCCGCGGCCGCCGAGAAGATCCTAATCAATCCGGGCGCCGACTGGGTCGCCGAGCCCGAAACGGGTCGTCATTCGATCCGCCTATGCTTTGGTCTCCCCTCGCCCGAGACCATCCGCGAAGGCGTCGCCCGCCTCGCCGACATTTGCCACCGCGAATTCGGCCTCCCCGAACGCGGCGCAAACGTCGCGCGGGGGTGAAGCATGAATACAGGCCGCGCGATTGATCATGTCGTGATCGCCGTCGGCGATCTGGATGCGGCGGCGGGGGCGGTGGAAGCGCTCGGCTTTACGGTCACGCCGCGCGCGGCACACCCGGATCACATGGGCACGTCGAACCGTCTGATACAGTTCACCAACCGCAGCTTCATCGAGCTGTTGGAGATCGACCGGCCGCAGTCGCAGGTGGGGCATAACTTCGATGCGTCGCCGCGGCAATTCAGTTTCGGCGCGCACGTGAAGGCGTTCATGCAGCACGGCAACGGCATGGCGGG
>JANQOH010000481.1 GCA_028289725.1 Alphaproteobacteria bacterium | reverse complement strand
TCGTTCTCAGCCAGATTGACCACCTGTTCGGCGCCGTAGTCCAGCGCCTTCTTTTCCTTGCCCTTGGTGCCGACCGTGCCGATGACGCGCGCGCCGGCGTGAACCGCGAGCTGGATGGTTTGCAGCCCGACGCCGCCGCCCGCGGCATGAACCAGCACGACGTCTCCTTTCTTGAGCTGAAAGACCGTGTGCAGCATGTGATAACTGGTCAGTGCCTGAATGGGAAAGGCGGCCGCGACATCCAGGGAAACAGTGTCCGGCAAAACGGTCACGAGACCGGCGGGCGCCACCGCTTTCTCCGCGTACCCGCCCATGTCGGTGATCGCGACGACCCGGTCACCCTCCGACACGCCGTCAACGCCGGTACCGATCTCCGCGACGGTGCCTGAAACTTCGAAGCCGGGGATCACCGGATAGTCGAAGGGATGAGGGTAGATACCGCTGCGCACTTGCGTATCGGCCCAATTGCAGCCGCTAAACGCAGCCTCAACAAGCACTTCGCCCGGACCGGGACGCGGGCCGGGCACATCCTGTACGTGTAATGCGTCGACTCCGCCGGGTTTGCTAACGACGACGGCGCGCATGGCCTATCCCCCCTGTTCCGAACCCCGTTTCCGTTAGTTTCGCCGCTTACGGAGATGCTCCGCAATAGCTATCGGGCAGGGCTGACTTTGGCGATGGATGTCGACGTCGGTGAACCCAAAGGTGTTTGTGTGCGCCCGCGGTCCGGTTGATTGCCGGGGGTGTGGGCTGTATCAACGAAGGCAGGTTTGGCAGACACCATCCCCGATCCAGGCAGCCATGGACCGGGGAAGAAGGGCACCGCCAAGCCGGCGACGGCACCAGGGAGGATCAGCCATGAGCGACGGAACAGGATCACCGCGACGCCCGCATCTTGGAGGGCCGGTCAGCCGGCAGCCGCGCGCGGCCATCGGTCCGGCCTATCAGCCGAAGCCCTTGGTGGCGCCGCGCGGTGGCAGCATTTCGTCGCAAAGCCGGTCGCAACGGCGCTCCGGCTCCGGAGGGAAGAAGGAAATCTTCATCGCCTTCGGGATCGATGTCGACGCGGTCGCGGGTTGGCTCGGCTCCTACGGCGGCGAAAACTCACCCTGCGACATTTCGCGCGGACTGTTCTCCGGCGAGGTTGGGGTGCCGCGTTTGGTGAACCTGTTCGACCGGCTGGACATTAAGACCACCTGGTTCATTCCCGGCCATTCGATCGAAACCTTCCCCGACGAGTGCAAAATGGTCGTCGATGCCGGCCACGAAATCGGCATGCACGGTTATTCCCACGAAAACCCCATCGCCATGACGCCTGAGCAGGAAGAAGCGGTGATGGACAAGTGCATCGATTTGATCGAACGGCTGTGCGGACGCCGGCCGACCGGTTATGTCGCGCCGTGGTGGGAGTTCAGCCCAGTGACTAATGAACTGCTGCTGAGCAAAGGCATCAAATACGACCACAGCTTGATGAACGACGATTTCCATCCGTTTTATGTGCGCGTCGGCGATAGTTGGACCCCGATCGATTATTCGAAGCACCCGAACGAATGGATGACGCCCTTGGTGCGCGGCCAGGAAACCGACTTAGTCGATATCCCAGGCAGCTGGTATCTCGACGACCTGCCGCCGATGATGTTCATTAAAAGCGCGCCGAACAGCTTCGGCTTCGTCAATCCGCGCGATATCGAAGAATTGTGGCGCGACCAGTTCGACTGGGTGTACCGCGAATATGACTACGCCGTGTACACCATGACCATCCATCCCGACGTGTCCGGGCGGCCGCAAGTGCTGCTGATGCTCGAAAGGCTGCACGAATATTTCGCGGGCCATCCGGGCGTGCGTTTCTGCACCTTCGACGAAATCGCCGACGACTTTAAACAGCGGCACCCCCGCGACCGCGCGGCGACGGCGGCCGAGTAGACCCATGTGCAGCCTGTGCGGCGTGCTCGGCGGGCGCGGCCACTGGACCGACACCTCGAGCCATCCGGAAGCGTTCACGCATGTTGAACAGCCGACGCGGCGGCGCGAGCGCCAAGAACGGACGCGTTTGGTCAACACGGTGCTGGACCATTACGGCCTGTCTTTATCGGATTGGGCGGGCTCGTCCTACGTGCTCAAGACCAAGACCGGACAGACGGCCTTGGTCGAGAACTTGACCGAGCTTTGGGCCAACGCCGAACAATTGACCAAGCACGATTTCGACCCGCTGGACGAGGCATTGATCGACAGCCTCGCGGCCAAAGCGGCCCGGTAGCAATATGGGCGAATATGCGGCGCTGATCCCGATCAACGTGGTCACCGGGTTTCTCGGCAGCGGCAAGACCACGCTGCTCCAGCGCCTGCTCGCCGCGCCCGACCTCAAGGACACGGCAGTGCTGGTCAATGAGTTCGGCGAGGTCGGGCTCGACCATCACCTGATCGAAAGCGCCGAGGAAAGCACATTGCTGCTCGACAACGGCTGCTTGTGCTGCGCCGTGCGCGACGACCTGCAAGGCGCTCTGCGCGATCTGTTCTCTCGTCGGGAGCGCGGCGAAATACCGAAATTCGAGCGCGTGGTGATCGAAACGTCGGGCCTCGCCGACCCGGTGCCGATCGCCTACACGATCCTCGCCGAACCGGTGATTCAGCATCATTTCCGGCTCGGTAATCTGGTCGCGACGATCGACGCGGTGAACGGGCCGAGCCAGCTCGAGCGTTTTCCGGAGTCAGTGAAACAGGCTGCAATCGCCGACCGGTTGATCATCACCAAGACCGATCTTGCGGCTGATGAGACCGTTGCCGCACTAACGGCTTCGTTGCGCAAGCTCAATGCGTCCGCGCCGCTTTACGATGCGTCCGAGGCACCCGGCCCGACGGCGCTGTTTACCGAAGATCTTTATTCCAGCGGCGATAAGCGCGCCGAGATTGAGGGTTGGCTGGGAGAGGCGTCACACGACGGTCACGATCACGCGCATGCCGACAATGTCGAGTCGTTCGCGGTTACGTTCGACGAGCCGCTCGATTGGACGGCGTTCGGCATTTGGCTGACCATGCTGCTCAATCGCCACGGCGAGAACGTTCTGCGCGTCAAAGGCATGCTCAACGTCATCGGCGTCGCCGATCCGGTGCTGATCAACGGCGTGCAGCATATCGTCCATCCGCCGAGCCATCTTGCCGGCTGGCCCGACGCCGATCACCGCTCGCGCATCGTGTTCATCGTCCGCGGTATCGACCGGGCGCGCATCGAACGGTCCCTCGCCGCGTTCAATGGCCTCGCCAATCCAACACAGGTTTTGGCGGCTCCTGCCCCCATACGTCTCGCGGCGCAAGGCCGTTAGCGCTCGTTAGTTGATGATCGAGCCGCACCGGATCGTGGGGGCGTTGGGATCGCCCTATTCCATGAAGATACGGGCGATCTTCCGCTATCGCCGCTTGCCGCACATTTTCGAAATGCGCAACGGCGCGGTCGAGAAAGAGGTCGCGCATGTTCGTCCGCACCTTATGCCCATGGTGCGCGGGCCCGAAGACGATGAATGGCGCGTTGATACCACACCGATCATTTATCAGCTGGAAGCGCGCCACCCCAAGCGGTCAATCCTGCCCGACGATCCGGCCGACCGGTTTCTCGCCGAGCTGATCGAGGATTTCGCTGACGAGTGGCTCACCAAGGCGATGTTTCATTACCGCTGGTTCTATGCGCCGGATCAACAGTTCGCGGCGTCTTGGATCGCGGCCGATCACGTCGCGGATTCAAACGATCATCGAGAAATCCGGCGGACGTTCGGCGAAGAGTTCGCCGCGCGACAGATCTCACGCATGCCTTTGGTGGGCTGCACGCCGGAAAACCGGTCGGTTATCGAGAGATCGTATAAAGCCGTGCTCGACGCGTTGGAGCCGGAGGTTGGATTCGGCCGGTTTCTTTTCGGCTCCCGCCCCTCGATCGCGGATTTTGGCTTGTTCGGACAGCTCAAGACCATGAGCGTCGATCCGACGCCGCAATCGGTGATGCGGGAGCGCGCACCAACCGTTAATCACTGGATCCGGCAGATGGACGATTTGTCCGGCCTCGACGGCCGGTGGCGCGCGCTCGGCGAAACACCGGAGGCAGTACGGCGCCTACTGAAACTCTGTGGCGATGTCTACTTGCCGTTTCTCGCCGCCAATGCACAAGCGCTCGAACGCGGCGACGAGATGCTTAGGCTCAAAATCTGGGGCGAAGACTTTTCGCAAGGCCCGTTCCGTTACCAAGCCAAATGTTACGCGCGTCTGAGAGATCTCCATTCCGCACTATCGGCCGACGCGCGGGCGCGCGTCACGCCAATTCTTGAAGAATCCGGCTGCGCGCGTTGGCTTTGACGCCTCAGCACCCGCCGGCAGATCTTCTGACGCGCCACGGTGGCGGCCGTCTGCGTACCTGGCAGCGATTTCGGTCGGTAACCTTAGTTTCTATGCCGCCGTCGTCGCACGGTCCGTTTCCGTAGCGACCCCCGTCGTCCGCTTGTCCAAATAGCGGCGTACGCCCTCCCCGATCAGGATGCCGAGCGGGGCGGAGAACCAGATGCAGATCAACAGTGCAGCGGCTTCGTAATCGCGCAGCAGCGGCCCGAGCACGAACAGCATGACGCGGAACAGCCAGAATGCGCCCCACATTGAACCGATGAAACGGAACATCCAGACGCGGTGCGCATCGGCGTCGCCGCCGCGGATTTTAGCGACGCCCATCACCGCGCAGCCGTAAACGCAGAACGACATGAAGTAAAAGCCGTACTCGGAGAGCGGCCCGCCATATTCGCTGACTGGACCATGTTCTGAGGCCAACCAAACCGCGCAAACCGTTCCGATCGTGAGGCATGCGAAGGAGACGCGGCCCAGCATGCGGTGTCGGGCCGCGTTGCCGCCATGCCCCGTGCGCAAAAGCTGGTAATGCATCAGCACGAATACGATCGTGTTGAAGCCGAGATGGCCATAGAGCAGCGTGGTTCGGAGTTCCGGGCCATTCAGGAACCGGTCGTAAAACGCGACACCCCAAGACGGATGCGTGAGATAGCGGTCGCCCCAGACACTGCACGCATTGTCCGGGCAGGAGGCCAGCGCCGCCGCGCCCTCGCCCGCCGCAATACCGAGATTGTCGAGGACGTCATAGATACCGACAAAGAAGGCGATCGAGGCCGGTGCGCCTTCGACGAAATAGCGAACATTCAGGACCAACAAAAAGCCAATGCCGAAGATCAGGAATGGCCCGAATCTGCGCTGTTTTACGCCGTAGACGAGGAGCCCAAACCACACGACCAAGGCGGCATAGGTCAGAAGAACGCTCAGCGGATAGTCCATCGCACACCTCCCAGCGGGGCCACGCGGCCGGCCACTTCTCCAGAGGATATGCTGCGCCCAGCCGACGCTGCGGTCAACCGAGGCAGCAGTCTGCTGCGGCCCGAAGCGCCTCAATTATGCCGTCTACTTGCCCGTAAAAACCGGTTTCCGCTTTTCGAGAAATGCCGCGACGCCTTCGCGGTAGTCGGCGCGCTTGGCGCAGTCAGCGAAGCACTCCGCCTCTAGCTGAAGCTGGGCTTCGAACTCATTCTCCAGGCTGCGATACATCAGCTTCTTGCCCATGCCGTAAACATGGGTCGGGCCATTGGCGAGGCGCGTCACCAGCTTGTCGCACTCTTCGTCCAACTTGTCGCCCAGCACGACGAAGTTGACCAACCCCATATCGGCCATCTGTTGCGCGGTGTAGCGGTCGCCGAGCAAGGTCATTTCCAGCGTGCGTTTGAGACCGATGGCGCGCGGCAGATGAAAGCTCGACGAGCCGTCGGGCGTGGTGCCGATGTTGCAGTAAGCGAGCGTGAAGAACGCGTCTTCTTCCGCAATAATCAAGTCACATGCTGCGGCAAACGAGACGCCGGCGCCCGCCGCCGCACCGCGCACTTTCGCAACGATGGGTTTCGGCATCCGCCGCATGGGGAAAATCGATGTGTGCAGGTCGTGGATGCGATGCAGGAAGTAGCTTTGGGTCTCGCTTTCATCGTGAGAGTCCAAATATTCATGCATCGACTTGATATCACCGCCGGCCATGAAATGCTCGCCCGCGCCGGTCAAAACCACACAGCGGATCGCGTCATCGAATTCGATCTCGTGCAGTTTTTCGTCGAGCAGCGACCGCATCTCCATCGACAGCGCGTTGCGCGCCTCCGGCCGATTCATGGTCAAGGTCGCCACGCCGTCTTTGACGGTCATTTCAAGATCGGCCATCGAAGTCTCCCACTGTGCGAATTTCTTTTCTGTTTCCAAAAGGCGTCTGGGTGTTTAGCACAGAGGTCCGGGTCCGCTTGGTGCGGCCCTGCATGGCAGGCAGTCACGATTTGCCAGGCTTGCCGCACGCCTTTCCGAAACCGATCGATCCCAAAAGCCGCTGGCAATGTCAGCCGGTCCCAGGCACTTTGCGCGGCGCCCCCGCGATGCACGCGGATCCAAGGCCCACGACGGACGAGGAAATTTCGCTATGACGATCATTGAAAGCGCACGCCGTGCCACGATCACGCGTATCGCGCGAGGACTTGCCGTCGCCTGTCTCGGCATCGGCGCGACCGGGCTCTTGGCCCCAGCGGACGCGTTTGCGGCGGAGTCCGCCTGTGATGTGCGCGTTGCGCAGGCGACATTGCGCGCACTTGGCTTTGATCCGGGTCCAGTCGACGGATTATGGGGAAACGCGACGGCGACGGCGGTTGGCGCCTATCAATCGGCAAACGACCTAGACGCGTCGCAAGCTTTGGATTCGGCCACCTGCGTCGCGCTGGAGTTGGAGCGCAGCGTGGGCGCTCCGTATCAGGAGTTTCTTGAACCGACCGCAGCCGCATCGGATACGACGAAGCACGAGAATTACCTTGTTCGCCGAACCTGGTGCGGCGAAGAGACGGTGCGCGTGGAATGCACGCCCGGCAATATGTTGATGGTTGCCGGCAACATGGTGCCGTGTGGTTCGACGCTCAAAAGTTTCCGCGACGAGATCGGCGGCGGCATGGTCATTCCCAGCGTGCACGAGGGGGCGGAAAATCCGTGCCGGTCATTGGACGATTTCTGCATTTGGGCGGAGACTGTCTACGACGATGCCTTCGCCAAAACTTGCGATGGCCGGGCGGCGTTGAGCGAAGAGGTTTGCCAAGAAAAGCTACTGCGCGTTTGCAAGTAGCTCGCGCTCGCTTCGACGCTATCAGATAGCTAAGTCCTTTGTGCTGTAGTCGCGGATCACAGCGTCGAAGGTTTCATCGTTGAAGCGATATTCATCCTCGCGCCCGATGAAAGGCTGATAGGTGTACGCTGTTTCATCCGGGTAGTACTGCCGGCGCGCGTCGATCGCGACCGCGATTACGGCGGAGCGCTCGTCGATGCGCTTCGCATCGTAAATCACGCCTTGCTCCTCCACACCGAGCGCGGCTTTCGCGCCCAACACCGATTTGCGCCGATGGAAACCCATGGTGATGGAAATGCGCAGATCCGGCGATGAATTGGCGAAAGAACCGTGCACCATTTGGCGGTTGACCATGGTGACGTCGCCGGGCTGACAGACCAAGGGAATGGCGCCGGGCAGCCGGTCGCCACAGGCATTTCCCGAGACCACTCGCTTGATATCGACGCGGCCCGTCTTATGCGTGCCCGGCACGATCCAAAGACAGTTGCCCGGCGTGGTGGGATAGAGCTGGATTTGGAAATTGAAGCCGTGGCTGCCTTCGTCCCAATCGGGCGCGTCCCAATGCGTGACGCCATCTTGATGCCAAGAGACCGAGGCACCCAAACCCGGCTGTTTGACAAAGATCGCGTCGTTATACGGCACGAAATCGGCGCCGTTGATCGACTCGGCAATGGCAAGCAAGTGGGGATGGCCATAGACCCGCAGCCCGGCCGGCATCGCCTGACACATGCTGTACATGAGGAACGGCACATATTCCGGCGCGCCTTGGTCGGCCTCAGGCTGCGCCATCTGAGTTTGGTGCCGCCCGCCGAGGACATCCGTTCCGCCCCAGGGATCCTCCAATGGCTTCGCGAGACGATAGGGCAGGTTCGCGTAGTCGAGCCCGAGGGCGGGTCGGCCTTGCGCATCCACCGTCGCATCAGGCGCAACCGGCGCGCGCTCCACCATAACGCCGACGTCCCGGCGCAGTTCTTCGACCTCGGCCGCATCGATCACGCCTTCGAACACGTAATAACCATGCTTCCAATAGGCCGCCAAAATGTCCGGATGGAGCTTGCCGTCCGGACCAAATCGGACCGGCCCGCGATTGCCGATGGCGTCCGCCAACCGCAAACCATCCTTGTGGTATTCGGCCATGGACGCGGCATGGGCGGCGCGGCTCAATGCGCCGTCATGCGGGTTCGCGGCGATTGGCGCTTGTTCGTTCATGGCGGCTCCTCCGAGTGCCGGATCCGATGGCCGGCGTGGCCACATCTTATGATGATCTCGATTGTCGAAAGTATCGGCGATGACTTCAAGAAATAGCAAAGCCAAGACGAAGGGACAGAGCTTCCCGGATCGCATGGGCGCGACAAAGCCGCCTCGAGCCGTGATCCGGCCACAGAGCTCACAGATTCAGAGCTCTCCTTTGCCAGATACTCTCGAATAGGCCACCACAGGCCCGATGTTCAGCACACCCAGGCCCCAACTGCGATTTTTGGCGGCCGTCGCCTTGAGTCCGAAGCGATTGGTACTTACTTGATCGGGCGTGATCGCAACACCGCTCGGAGAAAACATGCCATTCGGCCGCCGTTCAATCACATAGACCGTTTCGCGCATCAGCGAGCATCGTCCGGAAGAATATTCAGTCGTCCTTATGTCGCCGATTCCTGGGCTATGACGATCAGCAATCGTCAAAATGAAATGGCCCAAGCGAAATCTCGACAACTCGGTCGCTCGACTTCGCTGAACAGGTCTCTTGAGCTTTGCCGAGGCAGCCAAGGTGCAAAAACAATGAAACGTTTCCTACAAAGTCGGACTGCGTCGGGTGCTGTTATACTTGCCGTACTAACGGTTTTGCAAATCAGCACGCCACCCGCCGTCGCCGGGGTGCCGCCGGGCACCTTCCGCGATTGCGACATGCCAAATCAAGCGGCGCAATCGACGATCGTCACGCGTTGGAATGTGGCGGCGTTGGAAGCGATCTGCATGCTGGAAGAAGCACAGCCGACCATTGTTTCGCGGAAGTTGTACTTGCTGCACACCGCCATGTATGACGCCTGGGCGGCCTACGACAGTGATGCGCGTCCTGTTTACGCCGAAAGCGTGAAGCGCAAGAACGGACCGGAGGTGCGATCGCAAATGGCGGAGGCAATCAGCTTCGCGGCGCTGGAAGTCCTGTTCAATGAACTGCCCGGTCAACAGGATATCTTTTTCGAACAGTTAGAATCCGAGGGATATTCCGAGGACTGGTTCATCGATCCGCCAGCCGGCTCGGCCGCGGCGTGGGGTATTGCGGTGGCTCGGGCCGTGTTGAGCGCGCGCGGCGACGACGGCGCCAATGCGCGAGATGACTTCAAGGACACTTCGAATTATGTGGCGGCGAACCAGGCGGATTTACCGGTGACCGACATCGACCCAAACCGATGGCAACCCTTGCTGGTGCCGGACCTGAGCCAGGAGTTCCTACCGAAAGATTTCGATCCGGTGACGTTTGATGCCGCGGAACATCCACAGTGGGTCGCGCAGTCTTTCGTGACACCGCACTGGCCGTCGGTGACTCCGTTCGCACTGGCGTCCTCGGATCAGCTACGGCCCGGCGCACCGCCTCAGTACGGCGATGCCAGTCCGTATACCGATGCTCGCGGCCGGACCATGAGCTCTCATGACGCCTGGTTGGACCAGACCATCGAAGTCATGCTGATGCAGGCCAACTTGACCGAAGAGCAGAAAGTTATGGCGCAGGTCTTCTCGCAAGATGGCCCCTACTATGCTTTGCCCGCCGGTCAATGGAACTTCTTCGCGCAGCAGATTTCGTTTCGTGACGGGCACAACGTGGACGATGACGTGAAGATGTTTTTTGCGTTGAACGCCGCCCAGTTGGACGCCGGCATTGCGGCTTGGGACGCCAAGCGGCACTACGATTTCGTTCGCCCGGTCACCGCGATCCGGTTTCTGTATCAAGGGACGAAACTGTTTGGCTGG
>JANQOH010000468.1 GCA_028289725.1 Alphaproteobacteria bacterium | reverse complement strand
CTTCGTCCTGAATGCGGTAGGCATCTTCGAGCGAAGGTGGCGCATCGGCCCCGCGAAGCCGTTCGAAAGGCGCGCGGCCGTGGCTCGCGCTGAAGATTTTGCGCGCGATCCGTTCAATCTCGGTTTGATCCATCGGCTCGTCTCCGAGGTTGCGAGAGGGTCGGACGCGTAAAAGCGATGCAGTGAGTTAAAGCGTGTGCGCTTCGGCGGCGCTGTCCTTGTAGACGATTTTGCGCGTGGCGTCGGTGGCGCGCGTGTGGAAGGCGACGGCGTCGGGATCAAAATCCATCGTTGGCAACGGTGTGTGCACGAAATTGCCGAATGTGTCCTCCCCGCGTACCAGCGCGGCGGTATCCCAATCGGCCAACGTCTGTTTGGTATGGGTCGGCATATAGTGGAGCGACAGGCCAATGCGGCGGTCGCTACTGTTGTTCGGGCCCGAGCCGTGAGCCGACTTCACGTTGTGAAACGAGGCTTGCCCCGGTTCCAAGGCCATCAGGACAGTTTCGCTTTCGTCGACTTTGACCGCGATTTCCTGGCCGCGCGTAAGCAGATTGTTTTCGTGGTAGGTGTCGTCGTGCTCAAGCATTTGACGTTCGTGACTACCGGGCAGAACGCTCATGCAACCGCTTTCGCGGTTCGCCGGTGACAGGGCGATCCAGACGCTGACCAGTTCGTCATTGTCGAGGCCCCAATATTTGAGATCTTGGTGCCAGCCGACGTAGGACGGGGTGCGCGCTTCCTTGATCCAGAACACGGTGTTCCAGCACAAGATGTTCGGGCCGATCAGGTCCTCGACGGCGTCGACAAGGCGCGGCGTGCGCATAATGTCGTCGACCCATTTGAATAAGAGATGCGACTTGGACCGCTGCGCGCCGTCGAGCGCGTGGCCCTGGCCCGTCTCAAACGTCTCGAGCTTTTGGCGCGCCGCAAGTGTTTCCTCAGGCGTGAGGACCGGGACCGGGAAATAATAGCCTTCATCCCGATATTGCCGGATCGCGGCTTCGCTCAACGCTTTTGGCATGTCGAATTCACCTCAGGTCCATTCGTCCTAATTCAACGCCACTTCGCCGGGCGATGCCAGCCTTGCTGACGCAATTCAGGTAATCGCCCAAGGCGCAGATTGGCGTCGTGATGCTAAAGTGCCAAAGGGCGGTGAGGAGAAAAAGTATGGCGGAATCTCAGATTTCTGGCGGTTGCGCATGCGGAGCGATCCGCTACGCGTTGAGTGAGCCACCTCAATTTGCATTTCATTGCCAATGCCGGCCCTGTCAGCGTGCGACCGGAAGCGGGCATGCTTCGGCTTTCGTGGTCGCTAAGGACGCAGCGACCGTAACCGGGGACGTAACCTTCTTCGACCGCCCATCCGATGCGGGAAATACGGTGAGCCAAGGGTTTTGTGCGGCCTGTGGATCGCCGCTGATGAACAAGAACTCGGGCCATCCCGACTCGCTCTATATTCACGCGGCAACACTCGACGATCCGCGGTTTTTCAACCCTGGCGCGGTTTTGTTCAATTCCGCAGCGCAGCCTTGGGACTTTGTCGATCCCGCCTTGGAGAAGTGGAACCCATCTTGAAATCTAAGACTCGCGGCCACGCAAAGACGGGATGAGCCTGATGCGGGTTTTGGTCTTGGGCGCGAATGGGTTTATGGGCTCCGCCATCGTGTCAGCGGTGAGGCGTTCGGGCGCTGATGTGCGTGCCGTGGTGCGCGATCCCGACAAGTTTATGCGCCAGTTCCCCGAGTGCGAAGCGACTGCGATCGACCTAACGGAGCCGGCTGCGCGGCGGGCCGAGACATGGTCTGAGACGCTGGACGGTGTTGACGCCGTGGTCAATGCGGCGGGCGTATTGCAGCCGCGGCGGACAGATGATGCATGGGCCGTTCATTTGAAAGCGCCGAAAGCTCTTTTCGAGGCGTGCGAGGCAGCCGGTGTGCGGCGCGTCATCCATATTTCGGCGATCGGAGTTGAAGAAGCGGAAACGGTCTACGCGCAGTCTAAGCGTGCGGGTGACGCGGCGCTGATGGCGCGCGACCTCGATTGGACCGTCCTCCGTCCTGCCATCGTTTTTGGCGACGGGTCCTACGGCGGCACCTCTATGCTCCGCGCCGTTGCCGCGTGTCCGATCGTGACGCCGCTTATCGGGGATGGCAGTACGCCGGTCGACATTATCCACAAGGACGACTTGGCGGCGGGGATTGTGCGGTTGCTCGAGAGCGAAGCCGGGCGGTTGCAGATCCTAGAGCCGGCCGGCCCGGAGCGACTCACTTTTGCCGAAACCGTTGAAGCGTATCGGCGCTGGCTCGGTCTCGCGCCGCGACCGAAGTTGGCGATGCCGCGCTGGTTCGTCCATGCGTTGGCGCGCATCGGCGATGTTGCGCGGCTCGATCCGCTGACCACAACCGCGG
>JANQOH010000460.1 GCA_028289725.1 Alphaproteobacteria bacterium | reverse complement strand
CCAGATCCGCCGCGAGATTAACGTTGGCGAGCATCTCTAGAATGAGTTCGGGCGCATTGCCATTGGTTAGCTGGCGAACGTCTTCGATGTAACCGTCTTTGGTGTGATCCACCGCATGGGCCGCGCCTTGCTCACGCACCAAGTCCAAGCCGCGGTCGGTGCCGGCCGATCCGATAACGGTGAGCCCGGCGCGCTTGGCGATTTGAATCGCGGCCGTGCCGACAGAACCCGATGCACCGTGGATGAAAACGGTCTCGCCTTTTTTTGCGCCGCCGCGGGCAAAGAGCGCGTAGTGGGCCGTGGCGTAGGGCACGCCAAGCGCCGCGGCTTGGGCGAAATTCACACCATTCGGCAGTGCCAGAATATTCTCGGCCGCGCGGACGACTTTCTCGGCGTAGCAGCCGGTCATGTTGAAGCCCATGGCGGTACCGACAAACACGTGGTCGCCGACCGCGAAGTCCGAAACACCATCACCGACGGCGGCGACGATCCCGGCGGCGTCGCCGCCCGGTGTATAGGGCAGGGGCGGGACGATGGCGTAAGCCCCGCCGCGCATATAGGTGTCGGCTGGGTTGATGCCGGCGGCCTTGATGTCGATCGCCACTTCGCCCGCGCCCGGCACCGGGTCGGCCGTGTCCTCGTATTTCAGGACCTCGGGCCCGCCAAACTCATGCGCCAAAATCGCCTTCATCTCGCCTCTCTTCGGTGCTTCGGTTCGTTTGGGGCGTAAACTTAACCGGTCAGACCATAGTTCTCGCGTGCAGCTTTTGCGCGACCGCTATGTGCCAAATTTGAGGCGGCGCCACGGTGCGGCGGCCTTTCTGAGAGAGGCTTGTCCGCCGCCGCAACCGACGACTTAAAAACGAAACCCCGATCCGTCTTGATCGGGGTTTCATAGTCTGAGATTGAGCCCGACTGGTTCGACTCATGCGGACTGAAACGATCTTCGCCGTCTGTCAACGGTTTGGACGCGTCGGCCGCACGGGCTCTGGCATGGGCGTCTGTAGGGCCTTGAACAATCCGGTCGCATACGGGCGACCGGGGATCATCGGCTTGGTTGGCTCGGCCGATGATGGCGTGGCCGTGAACCCGTCACCTTTTGTCGCGCCCAGGATGAGCCCAAGTTCCAAATATGTCAGCTCAAAGCACTCGACTTCCGTTTCGGACACATACTTACAGTCGGTGCAGCCATACTCATCACAATCGTCGGTGGGGAAGGACGGTGGGTCGTCGTCCGCCGTGGCTTGACCGATCATGAGCATTAGCGCCGCGGCGCCGGTGATGACTGTCTTCTCCAAGCGTCTCATGGGATATCTCCTATTGATTCAAACTGTTTTTCGCGAAGGACTTTCGTGAGTGTTCAATCGCCGACGTCGATTTCGTCGTCGGTGTAGCAGACGGCCAGGCCGGCGCCGCCGGTGCTATTCGATCCGTTTTTTTCGCAGGCTGCGGCGAAGTGAGCGCAGGCCTCCGGGTGTGACGGGTCGGCGCAGCAAACCATGCCGTCACCGCAATCCCAGATGATGGGCTCGAGGGTCGGCAGGCCGGCGGCAAAGTGCCTTTCAAACTGCCAAAGCGGATCCGTGTCATGTGGATCGCGTCGCGTGCTGTCCTCGGCGCCTGACTCTCTGCCGGAAATTGAGGGAAAGAGCGATCTGGCGACTTGGTCACCCTGGATCGACGGCGCGATCGGCCGGTGTGTGTCGGGTGCGACTGTGATCGGTTTTGTGTGGATTGACGGGTCCGCGAACGCTTCGGCGCCCGCGAGAATGAGTCCGCAAAAGGCCGCACTCAGCACGGCCCGGAGCAACTTGTTTGCAACATTGGGCATATTCTCGCCTCCTAAGTTCTGTCGGGCCGTTGGCCCCGATACCCAGTCAGTCGAACCGGCGTGCGAGAAGGTTCAATCCGTGCCTCAAATTGTCGGTTTTGAGCCTTTTCGGCCTGGCAAGGGCGTAAGCGCGATTTGGTGTGCCGACGGCAATCTTTTCGTTTCAATTTCCGATCGGCTGCTCTAAGGGAGCGTGTGGATAATTCGCGTTCCATCACCGGCCGGGATGGCCGCGTCATCTTCTTGGTCGGCGCGGCGCATTTCTTGAGCCACTACTATTTCTTCGTGCTGCCGCCCTTGTTGCCGCTGCTCAAGGTGGAGTTCGACGTCAGCTACACGGCGCTTGGCCTGGCGATCACGGTGTTCAACGCGGTGTCGCTGGTTGCACAGCCGCCGGCCGGATTCTTGGTCGACCGGTTGGGGGCGGCCAAGCCGTTGATTGCGGGCGTCGCGCTCGGTTCACTCGCTTTTGCCGGTATGGGCATGTTGCCGAGCTATTGGGCCTTGATCGGCTTCGCCGGGCTCGCTGGCCTTGCAAACAGCGTCTACCACCCGTCCGACTACGCGATCCTGTCCGCGTCGATCAGCAGCGATCGCATGGGTCGCGCCTTCAGTCTCCACACCTTCGCGGGTTTTGCGGGTGGCGCGGCGGCGCCGCTGGCGACGGCGCTCGCTTTGCAGTATGGCGATTGGCGTTGGGCGCTTTGGCTCGCTGCGGCGATGGGCGCCATCGTCTTGCTAATGTTGCTCGCCGGACGCGCGTCTCTGATCGACGAGCGCGCGACGCGCCACGCCGTTGCGGAGACGCGGCGCGCGCCCGACGCCGTCGGCCTGCGGCTGTTGTTCTCCAAACCGATCCTGATGTGTTTTGCCTTCTTTGTGCTGATTTCGATTTCCGCCGGCGGCTTGAGCGGCTTTGGCGTCGTCGCCTTCGTGAACCTGCACGATATGGCGTTGAGCCAGGCGCAACTCGCCTTGACTATCTATTTGGTCGGCAACGCGGTCGGCATTTTGGTCGGCGGTATCATTGCCGATCGCACGGCACACCATGAACGCGTGGCGATGATCGGCTTTGTCGCGACGGCCGGAATCATTTTCCTGGTCGGTGTCGGGACTTGGCCCGCGTTCGGCGTCATCGGCGCGATGGCCGTCGCGGGCCTATTGTTCGGCATGATCATGCCGTCACGCGACATGCTTGTGCGCGCGGTCACACCGCATGGCCAGACTGGCAAGGTTTTCGGGTTCGTCACAGCCGGTTTCAATGTCGGCGGCATCATGACGCCGCTCCTGTTCGGTTGGGTCATGGACTCGGGCAACCCGCGCTTGCTGTTCGTCTTGGCCCCCATTTTCATGCTGATCGCCGCGGGCACGGTGCTCGCGACCCGCGCCGTCCAACGCGAGGCTCCGGCGGCCGCGGAGTGACCAACAAATGGGCGCTACGTTGACCTGTGCGCGCGAATGGGGTCAGTGTTCGAATGATCGGACGCGCGGTGAATTGACACAGACGCGTGATCCCTTATCCGCGATCGAACGAGAAACGAGCGCAATGCGAGACAGGCCGGCAAGCGGCGGGACATTACGAGGTTAGAAAGATGGGACTCACGCGCATGACATTCTTTGAACGCGGCGCCCGCTTAGGCATCGGGATATTGGTGGCGATCGGCGTGATCGGCCAAAGTGCCGATGCGTTCGCCGAGGACAACACCGTGTTCCGCCGCGTGCCGATCCAATATATCGCGGCGCTGGGCGATCCCGATGCGACCTCCGGCAACGGAGCGGAGCTTTGGGGACTGTGGGAGAAGGACCCGGGGCCACGCGGCGTGCTTCTGGCCAACTACGACAAACTGGTCGCCAGGGGCGGCGTTGCGCCCGCGCGATGGACCTTCGATGGCGCCGACTGGTGGCTCGAGGAAAATGGCGTGATCATGGAGCCTCCGGTGTTTTCGCTGCCGGCCGGCAAATATGTCGTCACGGGGAATCGCGAAGTGGTGAGCGTGCTAACCGTTCATCCGCCAGACGAGAACGGCAATCAAGCCTGGGAACTGAAAGACGAGGCAACGCTCTATGACGTGACACATTTGCGCTGCCGCTCCGCGCGCTACACGCCGGCGGCGGGCGATGGTTCCTGTACGCCGGAGAACGCGCCCCAGTCGGCTTTTCCAGTCACGCCAGGCGGACCCATGCCACCTGTCGAAGGCTGCAACAAACGCGACTACACGGTCCTCATCGTCATTGGGATCGGCATCGAACGCTGAGTGTGGTCAGTCGCGGCCGCTTAATCATCGGCGCTCAACGCTTAGTTCTACCATTTGCCCGCGCAATTGAGCGCCAAGCGCCGCCATATTGTCTTGCCGGGAGAAACTGTGGCGCCTGACAAGGCCGATCCGTCGTGGCGGACTGCCACCGGACATCGGCTTGTACGCAACATTCGCACCGATCAGGCGCGATGACCGATTAGATCGCTAAAACGAACTCTCAGTACGCCTCTTGGGCACTTCCGAATTTGACGCGGGGCGGACAAAGGCGCAGCGTCGCTTATCAGTATGCGCTTTGGTAGCCCAACAGGTTGAGTGACGCCCTGTAGTCGGCGTTGTTCTCGAGCCGGCGCGTCAATACAGGGTCAATCGGGTGTCTCCTGGGCGGCGTAATCTCATTCTTCCCGGCGCGTGCGCGCGTGTCGCCGGTGATCTTCTTATAGTCCGCCCAGCGGTCCCGCCATGTTGGGTCGTACGGCAGTTCCAGCGCCTCGCAAATGCGCTTCAATTCGGTTTCCGGCTGGCGGGTGAAATCCTCGTATCGCACGAAACCGATTTCGACCGCTTGCTCGGAAAACACTCTGAACCCATGAAGAAATCGATCAAGCCGCGCCGTGATATCCGCCTTGAACAGTTTAGACAATGAGATCCACTGATCCGCTGGATGGCGCACCGTGAAGAACCTTAAGGTGCCAAAGTGCCCCCGCAGGGCTTCAACTGTCGAAAAGCGGAAGGGTGGCTTTGCGTGGAAATTGATGCCGGTGAAATCGAGGTTGTTGAAGTCTCGGATAACAAGCTTCTTCCCCCTCGTCGTACACCGCTCATGGATTAGCGCGATCTCCGCCGAAAAATTCCTTGGGCAATCCTGTCTTCTGAACGCTTCAATTTCTTCCTTTGCAACTAAATTGAACCAGCGATAGCCCTGCTCCAAAGGCAAGTGCCGCCCGATTTCCGGACCGGGGGTTTTCATCCTCTCCTTGTTATGCGGATGCACCTCGCTCAAGAGCACCGTGTCATCCATGACCGCGAGGCATTTGGAGATAAGCGTTCCGCCGGAGCGTCCTAGCTGGTGGAGGATCCGGACCCGCGGCCGGCCGTTGTCTGGTTCGTGCATGTCGATGGTCTCTGATGGGGCTAATGCTACCCTTCGGATTTATCGGGAGGTTGAGTGCGCGTGCAGGGTCGTCCAATCACCTGAAAATGGTTTTCCTACCTCACCGCAGCAACCGAGTTGACTCGGTCGGTCTCGATCGGCAAGTCGGTCAGCTTTCTGCCAAACGACACGGTACGGAAATTATTCAAAGATCGGAGTATTACCCTCGCGATTTGTCGAAATGAAGACGATGCTAGCCTGTCGTGAATGACAGAAAGTTCGGTGACCAGGCACAAGTAATTTCTGTGCCAAGGTGCGTTCCTGGCTAGGTTTCGCTGTGCCGGGAGCCCCTGATCGACGTCCGAAGTCGATTGAATACCAGACGTTTCCGGCAATTACGTCCGGTTTGCCCTCAGTTTCGGACCTGGTTTTGGGGTGTGGCCGACGGCGAATGATGACCCCTTTGCGACATTCAATGTGGCTACCGGTCCCTACGAGCCGTGGGAATCAATCTTACGAAAATGAGGCCTCGGGAATGTCTTGGCCCTCACTACGACCATATATTTCTTTTCTACCCCGCTCACCATTATTGTATTTCATCTCCTAGATCGTGAGCTAATTCAGATTACATAATTTCTAAGATATTATATTGAACGAATTAATTGTTTCGTAAAATATTTGAAATAAATTTATTGCGTAGTCAGATATTTTTTATTTAGTAAACGAACTATCGTTTAAGAGTGTACTGGAATTAATAAACCATTTCCCATTCCTGCCATTGAAGGGGTGGTTTATTTTTCAATAGGGAAGCTCGTGCATTGTCGCAAATTTGACGTCGCTTATCCAAGCTCCAATAATCATGCGGAATATCCGAACTTCGTGAAACGTCCGGCAAGCCAAACCGGACCCAGCTTCCCATTCTCAACTGCATATTATGAACGATGTCCTTTTCGTCGCTGGTCGTGTAGGTTTCCGGAATCAGCATTATTTCCCAGTAATATGCACCAATAAATAGATCATTTCCGACGTTAAGCTTCTGCGGTATTATTTCCATCTTCGTTGAGCAATATTTACAAATATTTCCTCCTTGGAGAACTTTGCAGTCTATCCCTAATTCGGAAAAATCATTTAAAACGAAATTAACGGTTCGACCTACATAATTAAATGCGCGCAAATCGTTCGCCGCTTTTCTCTTCACATTATTACTTGATACGCCGGGGCCCATCATACTGGGCCACCGCGCGATAGTTCCGTCGAGGAAATTCTCGGCCACGAATGGAGGCTGGGTTTCGGCCGTTACTTTCGGAGCGCACGCAGTTAGCAGGACCGTGATCAGAACTGCGGCATGGGAAAGACAACATCTTGGATACCAAGAACAGTCGTGGTTCATAAAATCACTCGTAGGATTCGACACACAATGCCTCTGGTCGGCGGGTCACAAAAAATCGATCACGGGGAGAATTACCAAGCCGGATGCGGATACCCGTCGAGATGTTGACGAACTTTAACAGATGACAGAAGACCGCTTAAGGCATCCCGCCGACACATGTGCTGTAAGTGTTTCCTGGGTCGGATCCCGGCAAAGTCAATCCCATCCAAGAATGTCGTGTTTTGGCTAATCCCCGTCATCGGGGCGCGCGCCCGGCATGTCCGAAAGTGATCTGAATGCGGGCGTCTTGTCGGGGGCCGGGACAACCAGTCTGGGGCTAAATTTGCGGTGGGACCGCGCCTCTTGGCGGTTAATTCGGCCGCCTCGCTTCGGTCACGCCCAATGGGGGCGCTGCCAGACTTCGGACCAGAAGCTCTCGTAACCGAGGCCGCGCCGTTGCGCTTCGAGTTGGACCACGGTGCGCGGTTTCACGTGGCCCAAGTTGACCGTATTGCCGAACAGGCGGAGGAAGGCGACCTGATCTTCGAGCGTTTGGGCCTCCCAGACCAAGTGCTCCGCGCCGATCGCCTCGACCAATCGCTCCGCCTGGCGTGCCTTGATCGGGCCCACCATATCGGTTGAGACTTCGCCGCGCGCGATCGCCTGAAAGACGATATGCGCCCGTTTGGCACCGGCCTCTAAATCCCTTTCCACGCGCGCGACTCGCTCCTCGATCGGCACGACATCGACGATCGGCTTGCGGATCACTTCCTGCACCACGCTGGTCACCGTGAACCCATCGGCGGCGGCCCGGCGGATGGTCTCGGACCGCAACTCGTCCGACATTTCGATGACGCCGTCGCAGATTTCCAGGCCCGTGAACCCGGCACCCCGCGCCCAGTCAATGAAGGCGTCGTATTGCCCGTAATGCAGCGCCATTTCCAGCAAAGTGCCGCCGGGGTAGGGCTCAATGTCGGCTTGTTTCAAAAGCGCGATGGTATCCCGCAACATCTCCGGGCTGGCAAGCATTGCCGAACCATAGGCGATCTTCACGCGGTCGATATAGGGGCCCGCCACTTCGAGTAGGGCGCTGACATCGGTTAGGCCTTCGCCGAACAGCGAGATCCAGGTTTGGCCGGTTGCGCGCGGTTTGGGCTCACCCATCTTGCGGCCGAGGCGCGACAGCAATTCGTCATTCGAGATGGCAGCCATGGTTCTTCAACCTCCGTGCTAATCGGTCCTAAGGGAGGGTTTGCTGGCCCGGCCGGCGGCAGCTTTTCACGCTGTGCCGAGCAAGTCGATAATGCGTGAGGAGGGCTCCACCCTGGCGAAGTAGCGCGCCAAGATGTCCAGGCTTTGTTCGAGAAACGCCGGCTCCCACGAGGCACAGGCATCCTCGGCAACGAACACGCGATGGCCGAGCTCGGCGGCGCTGCGCGCGGTCGATTCAACACAGGCGTCGCCATAGACCCCGCAGACGACGACCGATTGAACGCCGGCGGCTTGCAATCGCGACTGGAGGTCGGTGGTCAGGAACGCGTCCATCGATGTTTTTTTGAGCACGGGTTCTCCCGGCGCGGGCGACAGCGCGGAGATAATGCCGAGCGCCGGATCGTCCGGTGACAACATCACCGACGACCCCGTTTGGGCGCGCCGTTGTTCGCTGCGATAGCGGATGGTGGCGCTCCGGACCGGTTCGCCGTCGTCAGTTTCCCCGACAAAAGCGGTGTAAAACACCGGCTGCCGCGCGCCACGAAAGGCCTCGACCAATGACTGGATCGCGGGCACCAAAACCGTGTCGACCCGGTCAACGAGATGGCGCGAATAACCCGGCGCGACGCTGTCCATCGACTTTGCAAGACCGACATCGGGCGAAACGCAAACCGGCTGCATGTCGATGACGATCAAAGCCGCCGGACGTTTCAGCGGAAAATCGAAGGGCGGAAACGTCGCCGCACTATTCACATTCGCCACCGCGCGCTATCCAAAATATTCCGTCCGAGGAGGTCGTTGACTGTATCAGCCGGTGCGGGCGGCACAAGGTGACGAAGCCAGCCCATCAGTGGTTTATCGAGTCCTTTCAACCGCGTTCGCTTGGGCGTGACGCTTCGGGTACTCTGCGCGAAACGAGATCGACGATTGGTGCAAGAATAAGAATTACTGGAGCGCGATATGCTCTCACGGCGTCAGTTCATAAAGTCCACAGCGGCGGTTGGCGCGAGCGCGGCCGCCATCACCGGATTTCCGTACGTAAAATCGGCGCGCTCGGCGGGCAAACTGAAACTAGGCCTTTGGGACCATTGGGTCCCCGGCGCCAACGATGTGCTGCGGCAGATCTGCGAGCAATGGGGCGCGGACAACGGGGTTGAAATCACGATCGATTTCATCACGTCGATCGCCAACAAGCTCCAAATGACGGCGCACGCGGAGTCGCGGGCCAAGACCGGGCACGACGTTTTGACGCTGGAAACCTGGATGCCGTCGATGTTCCGGCATCGCCTGGCGCCCGTCGACGACGTGGTGGCCGACATTGTTGCCGAACACGGTCCCTTGGCGTCCTACGCAACCTATCTCGCGCAGCTCGACGGCGCGTGGCGGGGCTCGCCTGCGCCCGTCGGTTCCCCGAATTTCCCCTCCATGTCCCGGCTCGATTATTTCCAGACCTATGCCGACGTCGATCTACAGAAGATCTTTCCGGCCGGCGGCGACCGCGACCCGGCTCTGGTCGAGCAATGGGATTACGAACGGTTCTTGGTCGCCGCGGAAAAACTTCACGCCGCCGGCAAATCCTTCGGCGCGCCCATTACGCCGGGGAACGATGGTCCGCAATGGCTCGGCGCAATATTCGCGGCCTACGGGGCGGCGGTCATCAATGAAGGCGGCGAAGTGAGCGTCGATTCCGATGAAACGCGCGCCGTGTTGGATTACCTCTCAAGACTGACCCAATTCATGCCGGACAATGTCTATGCGTGGGACGACGCCGCCAACAATCGCTGGATCATTTCCGGACGCGGGTCTGGGATATGCAATCCGCCGAGCGCGTGGGCGGTTGCAAACCGAGACAATCCCGAAGTCGGCACGCAATTGTGGCATCACGACAATCCGCGCGGACCCAGCGGGCGCTTCCGGACCGGCAATCCGAATTTCTGGGGTGTCTGGGACTTTTCCGAGAATATTTCGGCGGCTAAGGATTTAATGAGATTTGTCGCCAGAAAAGACGTCGTCGATCAGCTCGTCGCGGCATCTCAAGGCTACGACATACCCATCATCACGTCGCATTACCAAAACAATGACTATTGGACCCAAGCGGGGCCGCCCACAGGCGTTCTGCACAATTATCCCGTTCGCGGCGATGAGACCCAGATCGTCGCGGGCTACCCTGCGCCGCCCGAGTATGCCTCCCTCGTCTATACACAAGGCATCCTTCCCAATTTGGTCGCCCGCGTAACCCAAGGCGGCGAGTCCTTCGACGACGCGATCGCCTGGGCGGGAAACGAGGCCGCACTGTTTGTACGCGGATAGGTCGACATGCCAGTTGGTTGCAGGCTTCCGCGACGAATAGTGTCCTAACGAATCCGAAACGGATAAAGAACGTGCGCCGAAACCAAGTCACACGGTCGAAGCTTATCCGGGATCACGCATGCACTGCGATCGATCCGTGGCGGCACGTACACGGTGTGGCTAAGTCGACCGTCTCGATGTCGCGTCATATCGTCGGGCCCACCTATGTCGGCGTCGATTGGGCGGCCCCGGCTTTGGGGTCAATTGACGCGTCACCCATTCGGATTTGGCCGCTGCGACGGCCGGTGCACCGGTAGCGCGATGCTCTTGCCCGAACAAGGCCGGATTGGCGGGTCTGCGGGCCATGGCCTTGATCGACACTTCTAATGATCGGACTCGCGCGGTAGTGTCGCGGCGTCTTGATCGCCACTCCGGCGAATTCAGCAAAAGATTATGGAGTTATGATGACGGGCAATTACGTTAATCCGGAAACGGTTGTTCTCCACGGCGGCGGTTATCGCAGCGATCCGGCGACGACGGCGGTGGCCGTGCCGATTTATCAAACCACGTCCTATCAGTTCAAAAGCACCGAGCACGCGTCAAATCTTTTCGCGCTGCAGGAGCTCGGCAATATCTATTCGCGGATCATGAACCCGACCTGCGACGTGCTCGAGCAGCGCATCGCCGCGCTGGAAGGCGGCGCCGCGGCGCTTGCCGTGAGTTCGGGTCAGGCCGCGAGCGCCTTCGCGATCCAGAACCTGGCGCAGGCGGGCGATAATATTGTTTCCTCGACGGACCTTTATGGCGGCACCTGGAATCTGTTCGCCAATACGCTCAAGACGATGGGGATCGAGGTCCGTTTCGTCGACCCGGCCGACCCCGAGAATTTCCGCCGCGCTACCGACGACAAGACCCGCGCCTATTACGCCGAGACCCTGCCGAACCCGAAGCTCGACGTTTTTCCCATCAAGGAAGTGTCGGACATCGGGCGTGAGTTCGGCATACCGCTGATTATGGATAACACCGCGTGCCCGATCCTGTGCCGGCCGTTTGAGCACGGGGCCGCCATCGTCGTGTATTCCACAACTAAATATATCGGCGGGCATGGGACCTCGATCGGCGGCGTGATCGTCGACGGTGGCAACTTCGATTGGACCGCCAATCCGGAGCGCCAGCCGCTGCTGAACCAGCCCGACCCGAGCTATCACGGCGCCGTGTGGGCCACACTCATTCCGGAAGCGCTCGGCGCGCCAATCGCGTACATCATTCGTGCCCGGGTCGTGCTGCTGCGCGACCTCGGTTCATGCATGAGCCCCTTCAACGCCTACAACTTTATACAGGGATTGGAGACCTTACCGCTCCGCATGCGCCAGCATTGCAGCAACGCGGAGGTTGTCGCCAATTTCTTGAATGACCATCCGGCGGTCGAGAAGGTCATTTTTGCCGGACTCAAGGACGGCGAGTCTGGCCGCCGCGCCAAGACTTATTTGCAGGGCGGTTTCGGTGCCTTGGTCGGGTTTGAGTTGAAAGGCGGCAAGGACGCCGGCCGGCGTTTTATCGATGCGCTGAAGATGCTGTATCACGTGGCGAATATCGGCGACGCGCGAAGCCTCGCGATTCACCCGGCGACCACGACACACTCGCAGCTGTCACAGGATGACATGGCCGCCACCGGCGTCACGGACGGCTATGTCCGACTGTCGATCGGCATCGAGCACCCGGACGATATTTTGGCGGACATCGAACAAGCGCTGACGGCGGCTCAAGCCGCGTAACGTGAGCCCGTCGCGGTGCGGCGCGCGGTTGCGTGCCGCCCTGTGGTTGGCTTTTGCTTAACCGTCCGTATTTTCGGGCGATGCGGAGCCGGGTGTCGGATGGATATAGACCAACTGGTCCGGCCGCCCCGGTCTCGGCACGCGCCGGTCGAACGTCGCGCCCATCCGCTCGGCCAGCTTGATCGAGCGGTGATTGCCGTCGGAGATACAGCTGACGACTTGGTCCCAGCCTAGGACCTCGAAGGCGTAGGCGCGGGCGCGAAGCGACGCCTCATGCGCAATGCCTTTGCCTTCGTGATCCGCCCAGACCAGCCAGCCGACCTCCGGCGCGGGCCAGCCTTCCGGATTGTAGAGGCCGACCACGCCGCAATATGCGCCACTGGCCTTTTCGTCGACGGACCAAAATCCATAGCCGCGCAATGTCCAATGACCGATTTCAGCGGCGAAAGCGGCCCAGGCCTCGACGCGCGTCAAGGGGCCAGCACGCAATCGGGAGCGCTCCGTCTCATAGAACGCGGCATACGCCTCGAAATCGCCCGGCCGGATTTCACGGAGGATCAATCTCTCGGTCTCGAGGATCGGTATCTCAACCATCGTTGCCGCTCGTGTTTTGCCGAAAAGCGCGATCGGTGCATTCACACAGACAGTCGCGCGTGATGCGGCGTTGGCTTACGACCAGCCGCCGTCCGCGACGAAGGTTTGGTTGGTGCAGATGCCGCTATCGTCAGCGGCGAGGAACAGCACGATGCTGGCAAGTTCTTCGGGCATCAGGCGCCGTTTGAGGCACTGTCGGCGCATCATTTCGGCTTCGCCTTCCGCATCGAGCCATTTTTCGACTTGTCGATCGGTCATGATCCAACCGGGGATCACCGAATTCACCCGGATGTTCTTCGGACCGAGTTCCCGCGCCAGCGCGCGCATCATGCCGACGATGGCGGCTTTGGAGGCAACATAAACCGGCAGATCGGGAAAGCCGATCAACCAAGTGACCGAGCTCATATTGATGATCGAGCCGCCGCCGGCCTCCGCCATCGGACCCGCAACCGCTTGGGCCGCGAAAAACTGATGCTTCAAATTGACCGCGATGCGGTCGTCAAAATAGTCCGGCGTGACGTCGGCAAAAGCATGCCGGTCATCGTTGGCGGCATTGTTGACCAGCACTTGGATGGGCCCGGCTTTCTCGATGACGCCGGCGATGGCGTTTCGAAGGGCATCGATATCGCGCAGATCGCATTCGATGAATTCGGGCGCGGGTTGTCCCGCGGCGCCGACGCGTTCGACCAGGCTCGTGCTCGCCGCGCGATCAATATCGACGAAGAACACGCGCGCGCCTTGGCGACACAGTTTCTCGACGACCGCGGCGCCGATACCGGACCCGCCGCCGGTGATGAATATGACGCGTTCTTTCAGGCTCGGGTATACGGCTTCTTGAGTCATCGAGATCTCCCAATTTCAAATACAATCAGCATTATGCCCTGAACCGATACACCGATTGGAAATTTGCGGGACTGAATAAGTGGCAGGCTGGACCATCCGCCGGGCGGAGCAGGGCGATGCCGACGCGCTGGCGGCGTGTATCGACGCTGCCTACGCGCCTTATGCCAAGCGGTTGAGCGATCTGCCGCCGGTTTCGGCCGACTGCGCGGGCGAAATCGCCAAGCACCAGGTGTGGGTGGCGGAAATTGATGGAGCCATCGTCGGCGGCCTGGTTTTGATTCCCGAGACGGGCTTCATGCGGCTCGCCAATGTCGCGGTGCATCCCGAACAGCAGGGAACCGGGCTGGGCCGAGCGTTGCTGACGCTTGCGGATTTCGAATCTGAGACACAAGGCTATCGTGAGATGCGGCTCGTCACCCACACCGGCATGTCGGAGAACATTCGGCTTTATCAGCGTCTCGGCTGGCGGGAGACCGAACGCGTCGGCAACAAAGTGTCCATGAAGAAACCGATCTAAGTTCTGCCGTTCGATATCCGCGTCACGCACGCTCCACAACAATGATCCAATAGATGGTGCGTTTTTCCTCCATGTTGCGGGCGCCGTTTTTGGCGCGCATCGCCGTGTCGTCGCCGAACACGAGCTGGGTGGTCAGCTTATTGTCCGGCTTGCCCATTTGCTTCAGCCAGTCGATCACCTCATCGGTGTAGTTGATCCATTCGCGAATACGGAATCCGGCGGCATCGAACTGCGCGCGCATTTGATCCTCGGTGTCGAGAAAGCTCATCGACGCGTCATAAGCCCACATCACCGGGAAAATCATTTCGCCGCCCGGGCCGGTCGAGAATTCGGTCGAGGTGAAAATGCCGCCGGGTTTCAAGACCCGGTGAACACCGGCGAGGAAACCGACCTTGTCCGGAATGTTCATCGTGACGTTTTGGCACCAGACGACGTCGAAGCTGGCGTCCGGGAAAGCCAGGTCGCGGGCGTCACCGACCTGCAGCGTAATCTTGTCGGACAGGCCGCAGCGCTCCGTCAGGATTTGCCCCGTTTCGATCATCTCGGGCGTGAGATCGACCCCATGAATCTGGCAGCCAAAATTGGCGGCGAGATAGCGTGCGGGACCGCCGATGCCGCAGCCGATATCAAGGACCCGCGTTTCCGGGCCTAGACTGAGACGCTGCGCTTGGTCCTGCGTCGTCTTCAAGCCGCCTGAATGGAGATGCTCGACGCTGGCGAGGATGTCCGGCGTCACGTGCTCGGGATCGTGGCCGAGCTCGGTGAGCACCGCGTCGATCCGTCCCAAGGTTCCGGTGCGCGTCCAATGATCTCGGACGTCGGTCGTTTGATCTGTCATCGTGATATCCCGCTGTGGCTGGCGACGCATCACAGGTGGATGCGTGGCGTGAGTCAACAATTCCGCCGCCGCGCCGGATGGGACGAGCGGCGAGACAAGCGCCGCGCATGTGCTTACAAGGGGCGGGGAACACGAACCGTGGGGACCATGACTGACAACGAGAACCTCGCTTCCGGCGCTCACAATCTGGGCTTGGCGCTTGCACGGACCATACGGCGTATCCGTGCGTTCGAGGAGCATGCCCGCGCCGCCCACGCGCGCGGAGAGGTACCTGGCGTGCTTCATCTCTCGATCGGGCAGGAAGCGGTGGCTGCCGGCGTCTGCCACGCGATGCGCCGCGACGACACGATCACCAGCACGCATCGCGGCCACGGCCACGCGATCGCCAAGGGCGCCGACACCAAAGCCATGATGGCCGAACTGTTCGGCCGTGCGGGCGGCACCTGCGGCGGCAAAGGCGGCTCCATGCATATTGCCGATTTTTCCGTTGGCATGCTGGGCGCCAACGGGGTTGTCGGGGGCGGCATCGGCATCGCCGTCGGGGCGGCGCAAGCGGCGAAACTGCTCGGCCAGGACCGCGTCAGCGCGTGCTTTTTCGGCGACGGCGCCGTCAACCGCGGCCCCTTTTTGGAGGGCCTGAACTGGGCACGCATTTATGATTTGCCCGTCCTGTTCGTCTGCGAGGACAACGGCTTCGCGGCATTCACCCGCAAGAGCGAAACGACCGGCGGCGCAGGCGCGTCGGCGCGCGCCGAAGCAATCGGAATCCCAAGCACGCAGGTCGACGGAAACGATGCGCTGGCGGTTCACGACGCCGCCGTCGAATTGCTCGGGCGTTGCCGGCGGGGCGAGGGGCCTGCCTTTCTCTACGCACCGACCTACCGCCTCGATGGCCACACTATTGCCGATGCGGCGCCGTACCGGCCAGCCGACGAGGTCGCGGCGCAGCGTGAGCGCGACCCGATAGACCGTTTAACGCGCGCGTTGATCGAGGCCGGTGTGACACACGCTACGTTCGACGCGCTCGACGGCGAAATCGAAGCCGAGATGACCGAGGCCGTACGGTACGCGGGTGGTCTTCCTTGGCCCGCGCCGGTCGATGCGCTGAGCGACGTGCAAGATGTGGGGGCGCCGGAATGAGCGGCCTCACGGTCATGGAAGCGATGCGTCAGGGTTTGATCGAGGAAATGCACCGCGATCCGCGTGTCTGGTGTCTTGGTGAGGACCTCGCGCGTGGTGGCGTGTTCGGACAGTATTCGGGCCTCGCGGACGCGTTTGGCCCCGAGCGCATCGTCTCCACGCCGATTGCTGAGGCGATGATTATGAACGTCGGTTTGGGCGCCGCTCTGTCCGGCACCCGGCCGGTGGTCGAAATGCGCATCGCGGATTTCACGCTGTGCGCCATGGACGAACTGGTGAACCAGGTCGCGAAAGTCCGCTACATGTTCGGCGGACAGGCGCGTGCGCCGATGGTGATACGCATGCCCCACGGCGTCGCGCGCTTTTCGGCCGCGCAGCATTCGCAATCGCTGGAGGCCTGGCTGG
>JANQOH010000458.1 GCA_028289725.1 Alphaproteobacteria bacterium | reverse complement strand
GCCGCGCCGCGTTCGATCAGCACCACCTCGATCGACGCATCCTGCATGCGGATATATTTCGCGGCCGTGTTGCCGCCCCAGCCGCCGCCGATAACCACGACGCGCTTGCCGGACTTCGGCATGATTTCGCTTTGCGCCAAGGCTGGCACGGCAAGCGACGAGGCAGCAATGGCACCGGCGCCGACCGCGCTGTTTTGGAGAAAACGTCTGCGTGAGAGTGTCATGGCGTCCTCCTAGCGCAAGCTGGCGTAATAATGGGATGCGGCTTGGATATCAGCGTCGCTGACGCCTTCGAGCGCGGCGGCCGCCGCCGCATGATTGCGCGAACCGTTCTTATAGGCCTGCGCCGCAAGCACCAGGTACGCGGCTGGTTGCCCGGCGAGGCGCGGTCCGGTGTCGGTGCCTTCGCCACCATCGCCGTGACAACTGGCGCAGGCATCATCGGCCACGGACTTGCCGCTTTCCGCCATGGCTGCGTCAAAAGCGGTGTCGGTGGCCACCCAAGGTTTGTCGGCAAACCAGGTCGCCATGGCGTCGATCTGTTTGTCGTCGAAGCCGTTGGCGATGATCCTCATAACGTAGTAGTCGCGGTCGCCGCTCTTATAGGCGCGCAAGCTGTCCGCCAGATAGGCGGCGTTCTGGCCGCCCAAAACAGGAATCGTTTCGCCCGGGGAGGCGCCGTTCGTACCGTGGCAGCCGGCACAGGTTTGGGAAATCCGGAACCCTTCCTCAGCCATGGCCGGCGTTGCCAGCATCAAAGCCCCGACCGCACCCAATGCAGCGGCGCCGAGGCGCACGCTGGGTTTCGATACTCCGCTCATCGACAGTCTACCTCCGCTCTGTCGCCGACCCCGGCGCCCGTCTCGTCCGCAGTTTTTGGCCGTTTCTCGCCACTTTCGGCGTGTTGATTCGATGATAACCGAGACGACAGCGCGGTTAACAGGGTGGTTCACGTTTTTTTCACAATCGCGCGGCCCCGGTTTACAAGCGACGGGGACTGTCTCAGATAACACTTATGACGCCGACGAGATCTTTGATTGCGCTGGTAATTCGGTGGTGCGGGCCGCTATGCGCCGGTCTATTGGTGGCCGGACCCGGTGCGGCCGTGGATCGCGAATTGCGGCCGTACGAAGTGGTCGGCGACGAAATCCCCCTGTCGCTCACCGGCGCGCCCGGAGATCCAATACGCGGCCGTGAGATCGCCGCGGGACGGGAAGGAAACTGCCTTGCCTGCCACCATATGCCGATCCCGGAGGAGCAATTTCATGGCGATATCGGCCCGGACTTGAGCGGGATCGGCGCGCGTTTGAGCCCCGGCGCCTTGCGTTTGAGGCTGGTTGATCCAAAAAGACTGAATGCGGCGACCATTATGCCGGCCTTTTATGCGGTCGAGGGGCTTGAGCGTGTCGATCCGTACTATCGCGGCCGAACCGCCCTGTCGGCCCAGCAGATCGAGGATCTCGTGGCTTATCTTGCTGGTTTGACTGACGAATCCGTGGATACGAATTGATCGGCAAGGCGTGGCGTTCGCGCGGCGAGATGTTACATTACGAGACGGATCGCAAAGGACTGAGAATGACAGACACGCAGGATAGCGGACGGCGGCCGAAGCCGGGCCGGCGCGAAGTGCTGATCGGCGCGGGGGCCTTGGGCATCGCCGCGGCCTCAGGCGCGCGGGCCGACGACCAGCCGGCGCACGACTTCTCGGGCAATCCGTTCCGCGACCGGTTCCAAAGTTTTCGCCAGACTTTTCGCGTCGAGCCGGATCCGGTCGAGGCGCAGCGGATCGTCGACAACATCATCAAATCGCGTCCGCTGCGCGAAGGCTTGATCGAGGCGACCACGCCTGACATTGCCGAAAACGGAAATGTCGTCCCGGTCACGTTCAAGGTGAATTGCGCGATGACCGAGGACGATTATCCGATCATCGTTCACATCATCGCACTCGACAATCCGTTTCCCGAAATCGCGAAATACCGCTTCACGCCCGCCAATGGCGAGGCCGAGGTTTCATTCCGCTGCCGCATGCGGTCGACGTCGCATTTGGTTTTCGTCGCCGAGATGTCGGACGGAACCGTTGGCATGCAAAAGAACTGGGTCAACGTGACCCTCGGCGCGTGCAGTTGAGGGCCGGGCGATGGCGCTGAAAAACAAACTCCGCCGGCTCAAGGTGCCCGACACCGTCTATCGCGGCGAGGTGTTTACGGTCAAAACCATGGCCGAGCACGAGATGGAGACCGGCGTGCGGATGGATCCGGTCACCAAAGTGATATATTCGCGCTTCATCATTGCCTTCGTCGAATGCCGCTATAACGGCAAGCTCGTGTTTACCGCGGATTGGTACTCGGGTGTCTCGGCGAATCCGTTCCTTGCGTTCAAACTCCGCGCGGAAGAATCCGGCACCATCGAGATCACCTGGATCGACGATTACAATCAGCCGACCTATGCGTCGGCGGAAATCACGGTGATCGACCGACCCGAAGACGATGTCAGCGAGGCCGCGCCGGGCGACGCCAAGGGTTGAGCGGTACGCGGGCACTAAGGTCTTTTTGATAGAGCTGCGCCATGCCGTATTCCGCGCCAATCACCCCCACCCAAACCCTCCCCCATCAAGGGGGAGGGCGAATTTTTGGTCGGGCGCTCGGCATGTCCTCCGAACATTCTGGGGAAGGGCTTCATTTCGGTCGGGCGCTGTGGCTCTCCCGCCCCCTTGATGGGGGAGGGTTGGGGTGGGGGTGATGCGCCGGTTCCTGCGCCATGCCGCGATGTTGCTGGCCGCGCTCGCGGCCGCCACGCCCGCGTTTGCCGACCCACCACCGGAAACACCGGTGCGCGACGATGGATTGATATCAGGCTATTGGTTCGCTTCGCCCGAGACGCGCGCGATTCAAGACGACGAGTTTTCGAATCCCGGGTTGCTGTACGTCGATCGTGGTGCGCTGCGGTGGCGCGAGCCCGATGGCGCGGCCGAAAAATCCTGCGCGAGCTGTCATGACGACGGTGTCGAAACCATGGCGGGTGTCGGCGCGACCTACCCGAAAGTCGACGAGGCCTCCGGCGCCCTGATCAATCTTGGCGAACGGGTGAACATGTGCCGCGTGCGCCACATGGACGCAAAGCCGCTCGAGACGGAGAGCGAGCCGTTGCTCGATCTGACCGCCTACATCATGCACCAATCGCAAGGCATGCCGATGGCGGTGACGATCGACGGACCGGCCGCGCCGTTTTTTGAACATGGCCAGGCGCTTTACAATCAACGCGTTGGGCAAATGGACTTGGCCTGCACCATGTGCCACGACCAGCGCGTCGGCCATTACCTGCGCGCCGAACATATCAGCCAGGGCCATCTCAACGGCTTTCCGACCTACATGATGCGCTGGGGGACCATGGCGTCGCCGCATCGGCGCTTCCAGTTCTGCAACGAACAAGCGCGCGCCGAACCTCTGCCGATCAACCACCCGGATTACAACGCCCTCGAACTCTACATCGCCTGGCGCGGCAACGGCCTGGAGATCGAAACCCCGGCTGTGCGGCGCTAACGTCTGACCAGGCGACGACTGCGGCTTGCCGCCTGGATGCCAAGGTTGGCGGTCATACTATATTGAACCGCAACCATAGGTTTTCACAGCTGCCGCGATGCTTACCGCCAGCGCTCAACCGTCCAGGTCCATGATTTCAATAGCCGCCAGACCAATTCGGCGGTTTCCGGTGGCGTTCGTCTGCCTGGCTGGGCTTGGCGGGTATACCATGAGCATTGGTCACATGGTGATCGGGCGCGGTGCGATCTTGGTTATCGAGGCATTTCTCGTGCTGGCGCTCCTGTTGATCGGGATGTTTCTCGGCATTGCGGGAAAGCTGTACGCGGAGCACCGCGATTGGCCAGAGCGGAGAGCGAATTTGGCCTCGCTCATCGCGATAAGCCCGTTGGTATTGATCCCGCTTGTCGCCCGGACCGAAATCGACAATTGGCTATGGCGACTGATGACCTTTGTTTTGCCGGCCGCCATCGTCCTCGTTTCGGTGGCGCCATTTCTCGCACGGGCGTCGTCAAATGATGCATTTTGGCGGTTCAACGCAGTCACCTATCTCGGTTTTGGCATTGGCCTTTGCGGTGGCTTGGGTGCCGCGATCGCTGCGTTTCTCGCCTTATATCTCTTGCAGCTTCATTTAGGATATGTGCTTACGGGAAGAACTGTATTTGACGCGATTGTCATATGCTTGGTCTTCTTGTCCGGGTGGGTCGCCCTGTCATGGATTCCACAACGCGCGTCGGAACCGGTAGTTGACTATGCGTCGGTATGGGTAGGTTACGCCGTGTCGGGACTAATGGTCCCAATCGCTTTGCTCATGCTGCTGTTCGTTAATGTGTATGGTCAGGTCATCTTTTGGGGACTCGCCCTAACAACATCGAATTTTGATGACTGGAATTTGCCGAGAGGCCATGTCGCCAGCCTGGTATGTCTACTCATCGGATTTTGTGTTTTGACGCATATGCTGACCATTCCGTGGCGGACGAATGGGCCGCCTTGGGTCCGACTATTTTACCGGTTTTTGCCGCTCCTGCTCATCGTGCCAGTCGGCATGCTGTTCATCGCAGCGGGTCAACGCATCGCCGCGTACGGCGTGACCGGCGAGCGCTACTTTTTGATGTTGATCGCTGTCTGGACAACTTTCTTCGTGCTCTATTTTCTCGCTCAAGGACGTCACAGTTTCGTGCCACCGACCTTCCTTGCGATCCTTTTGCTCCTGGCCGCCGGAGGGCCTTGGGGGGCGGGCGCTGTGTCCGCTCGGAGTCAGGCCGCAATCTTGGAGGAGTTACTTGTCGCCGAAGGGCTGTTGGTCGACGGTCGGATCGAGCCTGCGGAAAAGAACCCCGATGCTAAGACGACCGAGAGAATTGGCGCGCTTTTTCTCTACTTGGCGAAAACGGGAAAGCTCCGGGTCACGGCGCCTTGGTTTCAAGGCACGGGCGTTAAGGTCGAAGAGGTGGGCACGATCGCCGACAACATGCTCACCAAGGAAATGTTGGCGGCCATGGGACTTGCGGCGCCGGTTCAAGATTCGGCGGAGTTGCAGCGGGAGAAAAATCGTCCCGTTGTTCGATTCCGGGTGCCGGAAACAAAGGTGGTCGACGTCACCGGCTTCGATCTCGTGCTCGATCTGGCAACTTGGGAACGTGAAACGCTTGCGCGATTTGCGCCTGACGCCGACCACTATTTTGTTGTCGAATTTGAAAATGAGTCTGGCGTCTTGACCGTGTCCGCGAAAGATCATTCGCGTGTGGAATTTGATCTTGGCGGTCTTGCGGAGAGCTTGAGGAGAGAAGGTTTCGCGGATGACGGCCCTCTGACCGTTCCGCAACGACAGCGGCTGAGCACGGCGCTTTCTCTTGATGCCAGGAGCGGCCCGCTGCACGCACGTCTCCACGTCGAGCGTTTATCGGGTTCCCTCCTTGCCGGATGGGTGGTCGACGTGTCGGCCAAATTGACGTTACTTCTCTCTCATGAGGAGTATGACGCCCGTTTGCATGCGTCAGATTGAGATTACTCAGTGTACCGGATCTCGATCCTGTGCCTGGGGCGCCGAATTTAAACACCATCTTGACCTGTTGACGCCACAATGTGTGCGTAAACCACGGCCCTGAACCTGCGGGGGGAGGATCGGTTGATGGTGTCAGCCATACAGCGGCTAAAGCTCGGCGCGACGTTTACCGGCGGTCTCGAGGTGATCGAGCGTTTTCCATTGCCGGCCCTGTGCGCGCTGACGTTCGCCGGGCTGTTCATCGGCGATCAGCACGACTGGTTCGACAGCAAAGACGAGCGCATTCTAAGTTTCTTGCTGCTCGGCTTCTTCGCCGCGCTCGCCGGCACCCTGTTCGCCGAGGAACGGCGCTGGTCGTGGCCCATTAAGCTGATCGCGGCGGCGGTGCCGCTCAGCGGCGTTGCGGCGATCACCTTTCTCGGCCCGACCCGCCACGAAGATGCTTGGGCGGTGCATTTTTTGTTTTTGCTGCCGGGCCTGATCTTGCTGGCCATGTCGGCGCCGTTTCTAGCGCGGTCGCGCGCGAACGACGCCTTTTGGGGCTTCAATCACGACGCCTGGTTCGGTGCCGCGCTGGGTCTCGCCAGTGCCTTGATCGTCGGCCTCGCGGCGATGGCCTTGTTCGCCGCGTTCGATGTCTTGTTCGGCGTCGAAGTCGATTCCGAGATTTATAGCGATGTCTGGGTGATCTGCCTCGCGGTCTTGTGGCCTTGGATCGCGCTCTATGTGGTGCCGCGCAATTTCAACGATCCGGAGAAGGCGTTTGCGCCGGTTTGGCTCCGCTTCGTCTCGGGCATGCTGCTGGTGCCGATCGCGACGATCTACTTGGTCGTGCTCTACGTTTACGGCCTCTCAATTTTGATCGGCTTCGAGCTGCCGCGCGGCAATGTCGCGACGGTCGCCTGCGGTTTCGCCGCCGTGGGAGTCATAACTTATCTGATCAGCTACCCCTGGCGCGATCAGGGGCCACGCTGGGTCCGTTTGTTTTACCGCTGGTTCCCGGTGTTGCTCTTTGTGCCGATCGCGCTGTTGGCGATTGCCGTGTTTCGCCGGGTCGCCGACTACGGCGTCACGGAGGAACGCTACTTCCTGATCATCACGGCAATTTGGCTTGCCGCGGTCGCCGTCTATTTCACCCTGAGAGGGCGCCGGCTCGTGCTCGTGGCGGCGTCTCTCGCGGTGCTGTTGATTGCCGCCTCTTTTGGCGGTTGGGGCGCTACGGCCACGTCCGAACGCAGCCAAATCGGCATCTTAAAAGGGCTCCTCGCCGAGGCTGGGTTGCTCGAAAACGGCAAAGCAATCAAAGGCGAGGGCGGTATCGACTTCGAACTGCGCAAGCGGATCAGCTCGGTTCTCGAATACATGTCGAACTCGGGCAAAACCATGGCGCTTGAGCCTCTGTTCGATCAAACCGGGCTCAAGTTCGCCGCCGACGACCGGCCTGGCGCGTACGAATTCACCGAGGCGCTCGGGTTCGATTTTGTCGGTCT
>JANQOH010000448.1 GCA_028289725.1 Alphaproteobacteria bacterium | reverse complement strand
CCAAGTCCAAACGCCATATCCGCGCGCTCGAAATGCTCGAGCGTCGGGATGATGTCGAGCAACGCCAATCGTTCGACGCGGTCGGAAAAGTCGATTGCGAGACGATGCGCGACGCGCGCACCGCGGTCGTGCCCGGCCAGAAGAAAACGCTCATGGCCGAGCCTTTCCATCACCGCGACCATATCCTTCGCCATCTCGGTCTTCGCATACGGCGCGTGATCCGGCGTCGCCGGCGGCTTGAGCGAGCCACCATAGCCGCGCAGATCGGGACAAATTACCTCGAACCGCTCGGCCAGCGCCGGGGCCACCGCGTGCCACATCGCATGGGTCTGCGGATTGCCGTGCAGCAAAAGGAGAGGCGGCCCGGATCCGCTGCGGCGTAGCCGGATTGTGCCGTCGGCAATCGGGATGTGATCGAGCTCGAAACCGTCAAAGAACACCTACGCCTCCGGGTCGCTGGTCCACCCTCATCGCGGCCTGATATAACGCTTTTGTATTGTTGGAGCAGCAGTGATGAGCCGCGCCCATCGACCCAGCATCGACCACATTGATCTGAGTGTTGGAAATCTTGCGCGCTCATTGGCGTTCTACGATGTCGTGCTGACCGAACTCGGGTTCCAGAAAGTGTCCGAAAACGGCACGGTCGATTGGCGGGGCGGCGGCATCGAAATTGGCATCCGCGCTGCCGAGACGCTCGATGACCCGGCTCCCTATGATCGCTACCGGGTTGGCTTGCACCACTTGGCGTTTCGCGCAGAAAGCCGCGCCGCCGTCGACCTTTTCCACGACTTTCTGAAAGGCCATGGATACGAGGTTCTCGATGCGCCGGCGGCCTATCCCCAATATGGCGAAGACTATTATGCGGTCTTTTTCGCCGACCCGGACGGCATGAAGCTTGAGGTCGTGTACCGGCCTTGGAACTAGCGACCTTCGAACGTGGGTTTGCGTTTTTCGACAAAGGCGGTGACACCCTCGGCGAAATCCTCGGTCAGGGAACTCGCGGCAATGTTCTGTGACTCGGCGTCGAGCTGATCGGCAATGCCCGATGCGAGCGATCGGTTCACCAGCGCTTTGGCTTTTGCGTAGGCGAGGGTGGGACCGGCGGCCAGCCGCGTCGCGAGCTTCTCCGTTTCGACCGCAAGGTCGGCTTCAGGCACGACGAAGTTCACCAAGCCCAGTTCCGCCGCTTTGTCCGCGCCGAAGCGGTTGGAAAGGTAGATCAGCTCCAGCGCTTTGTGGCGACCGACCAGTCGCGGCAGGAAAAATGTCGACGAACCGTCCGGGCTCGCGGCGATCATCGAATAGGCGAGGGTGAACATGGCCGTGTCGGTGGCCATTACCAGATCGCACGACATGGCGAGTGAAAAGCCGCCGCCGGCACACGGTCCATGAACACTGGCGATGACCGGTTTCCCCATCCGATGAATGGCGATCGCCGCATCGTGCAGGCCGTGCGTCATGTCGATAATCAGACGGTCGAGATTGTCGCCAAGCTTTTGCTGGAACTCTTGCACATCGCCGCCGGCGACGAAGCCTTTGCCCGCGCCTTTAAGCACCACGGCGCGTACTGCCGCATCACGCTCAACCGTGTGCATGACATCACGCAATGCGTTGGCCATTTCCAGGTCGATGGCGTTGAGACGATCAGGACGATTCAGCGTGACGGTCGCAACGCCTTTGTCGATCGACAGCAATACGGTGTCGCTCATGGAATTTGCCTTCTTGCTAGCGGGTCAGCGTGGCGCAAGGCGCACCGCGCCGTCGAGCCGGATCACTTCGCCGTTGAGCATGTTGTTGGTGTACATGGACGCCACCAATTCGGCATATTCTTCCGGCGTCCCGAGACGCTGCGGAAACGGCGTGGCCGCAGCCAAGGAGTCTTGAGCCGCTTGCGGCAAGCCCTGCATCATCGGCGTCAAGAACAAGCCGGGCGCGATGGTCATCACGCGCACGCCGTATTGCGCGAGGTCGCGCGCAGCACAAATCGTCAGGCCGATCACGCCGCCCTTCGATGATGCATAAGCGGCCTGACCGACTTGGCCTTCATAGCCGGCGACCGAGGTGGTGTTGACGATCAGGCCGCGGCAGCCGTCGGCGTCGCCCTCATTGTGCTGCATGGCGTCGGCGGCCGCCTTCAGCACGTTAAAGGTACCAACCAGGTTGATCATGATCACCGTGGTGTAGGTATCGAGCGGCATGACGCCCTTGCGGCTGATGATCCGGCCGGGCGTACCGACGCCGGCACAATTGACCGCAAGGGTGACCGGCCCAAACGCGTCGATGGCTTCGGCGATCGCCGCCACCGCGTCGGCTTCGTCGGTCACGTCGAGCTTGCGAAACCGCGCGTTCGCGCCGAGCTCCTTCGCCTTGGCTTCGCCGCGCTCGACGTCGCGATCCAGGATTGTCGCCTTGCCTCCGGCGGCAAGAACCCTGGCGGTCGTCGCCGCGCCGAGGCCCGATGCGCCGCCGGTGACGATCGCGTGGCAATCGCTGAGGTCCATCCTTGTTCCTCCCCGTCAAATCGTGTGGCTTGAGAATCTCGCCGTCATTGGTCCCGCACCGACTAGCGGACCGTCTCGCTGGGCGCAAGCGCAATTGTGTCGGACGCGGGGCGACCTTAAGGCGTGAACTGCTCGCTGAGAATGCGTTCTTCGAGATTGTGCTCAGGATCGAACAAGAGCCGAAGTTCGGTCGCGGCATCTTGGCTGATGTCTACCCGAACAACGTCGCGCACCTCGGTATAGTCGGCCGTGGCGCTGACAGGCCTGCGGTTGTAGTTCAGAACGTCGATCGACACAGTCGCGGCCTCGGGAAGCAGCGCGCCACGCCACCGGCGTGGCCGGAAGGCGCAAATCGGGGTCAGCGCTTGAAGCCGTGACCCGAGTGGTAGGATCGGGCCGTGCGCGGAAAGATTGTATGCGGTACTGCCCGCGGGCGTCGCCACCAGCACACCGTCGCATACCAATTCCTCAAGACGAACGCGGTCATCGATTGCGATCTTCAAATGCGCGGCAAAGCGGGTTTCGCGGAGCAACGAGACTTCATTGATCGCAAGACCGTCAACGGTTCGGCCATCAGCGGAGGTTGCACGCATTTGCAGCGGATGGAGCGTCGTCGCGTGGGCGGCTGCAATCCGTTCCAGCAAATCGTCTTCTTTGTATTGGTTCATCAAGAAGCCGACCGTACCCCGGTTCATGCCGTAGATCGGCACCTGCCGCTTCATAAAGCGGTGCAGCGTCTCGATCATGAACCCATCGCCACCTAGGGCGACAATCACGTCGGAGCGGTCGGGCGTTACGTGATCATAACGCTCGGTGAGGGCTGTATAGGCGTCAGCGGCTTCGGGGAAGTCGGCGGCGACAAAGCCAACTGTAACTTGAGACATGCGCGGTGTCGGTGCGATGTCGTCAATCAAACGCGAAATCAGCCACCGGTCAGGCTCATATGGCGCGAGACGGCGGGCCGATTGTGGCGTCGGTCGATAATGAAATCATGGCCTTTTGGCTTGCGCCCGATCGCCTCATGGATCGCTTGAATGAGCGGTTCGTTGCTTTCGCTCTGGCGGAGCGGGGTCCGCAAATCCGCCGCATCCTCCTGTCCGAGGCACATATAAAGCGTGCCCGTGCAGGTTAGGCGCACACGATTACAGGACTCACAGAAATTGTGCGTCATCGGCGTGATGAAGCCGAGCTTTTGACCGGTCTCCTCGATCCGGACATAGCGCGCCGGCCCGCCGGTCGTGTAGTCGATATCGGTGAGCGTCCACCGTTTGCGCAGCCGTTTGCGAACCAACGATAGAGGCAAATATTGGTCCGTCCGATCGCCCGTAATGTCGCCGAGCGGCATGGTTTCGATCAGCGTGAGACCGAACCCCTCATCACCGCACCAGGCAATCAGGTCGTCAAACTCGTCCTCATTGACGCCTTTCAAGGCGACCGCGTTGATCTTGACCGCCAAGCCGGCGTCTTTCGCCGCGGCCAATCCGTCCTTAACTTGCTGAAGGCGACCCCATCGCGTGATCTCCGCGAATTTGTCCGAGTCGAGCGTGTCGAGCGATACATTGATCCGCCGAACACCGCAGGCCACGAGCTGCTCGGCAAAGCGCGATAGCTGGCTTCCGTTGGTGGTCAGGGTCAGTTCTTCCAGCGCGCCACTCTTGACGTGAGCGCCGAGATTTTCAATCAGACCCATGATGTTCTTGCGGACCAAGGGCTCACCGCCCGTTAAGCGCAGTTTGCGCACGCCAAGCTCAATAAAGGCTGTGCAAAGTCGGTCCAGTTCCTCAAGCGTCAAAACCTCGGACTTCGGCAGAAACGTCATGTCTTCCGCCATGCAATAGACACAGCGGAAATCGCATCGATCCGTGACTGAAACTCTGAGATAGCTGATGGTGCGACCGAATGGGTCGATCATGTCCGCGGTAACCTCCCGTCATTCCAAGCCTTATCCCCGGTCTCACGCAGCGCGTGGCCAGCGGTTGGCTATATTCGACGGTATATAAGGGAATTTGGCCGCCGCCACAAGGCCACATGGTGGCACCGCTCATCTGGTCAAATAGCAACCAATCGAATTCAAACCGGGTTAGCAACAGTTGAGGCGGGCTGAGGTCAGGCCGCTGACCGGCTGCGCGACTCGGCTGTTCGTTCCGCATTGTTAAAGCGGGGCACTGGTCTACATACAAAGAAGCGCGGTGAAGCGGCTTGGCCGCAGCGATGGGGGTGCCGCGCGCGGGGCAAAAAGTAGCGTGAGTCGGGGACCAGCGGCATGGACGACCTATTAGTCGAGTTTCTTACCGAAACGGCGGAGAGCTTGGATCAGCTCGATGTTGAGCTCGTCAAGCTCGAACAGGACCCAAATGATCCTGAGTTGCTGAGCAATATCTTTCGCCTGGTCCACACAATTAAGGGTACCTGCGGTTTTCTGGGGTTGCCACGGCTCGAGTCGGTGGCGCATGCCGGCGAGAATATTCTCGGAAAGTTTCGAGATGGCGCGATTGAGGTCAATCCAGACGGCGTGACTTTGATCCTTGAGTGCCTGGATCGCATTAAAGAGCTATTGGCCGAACTCGAACGGGCCGAAGTGGAGCCGGAGGGTTCCGACCAGCCGCTGATCGATCGCTTGAACGGCTACGCGGACTCAGGAGGCGCTTCTGCGCCGAGCGAAGATGCGCCGGCCGCATCAGCCCCCACAGTCCAAGATGACGCGG
>JANQOH010000431.1 GCA_028289725.1 Alphaproteobacteria bacterium | reverse complement strand
AACATCAGGTCGCCGAGCCATGGCAACGGCTCTTTTTCGCGCACCAACGCGCCGAAAATTCGGCCGGCCGTCTGCGGACCGTCGGCGAGAATTTCGAGCGTGAGCTGCTCGGTCAGGCCGAGGCCGTTGGCGGTGGACGGCAATTCCTGAAGGTGGCGCCGCAGCGCGCTGGGCAAGTTTGGCAGCGCGGCGTTCCTCGACGCGGCGAGTTTGGCGAGCGCGGTGGGCTGCGGGTCCCGGATTGCGCGCCACGCTTGATCGCCGAGGGCGATTTGCTGCGCGGTGACGCGCCGCCGCCGATGCCAAATCATCCGGATCGCTTCGGGCGGCAATTGGCCAAGGCCAATAAAGCGCACGGCGCCTGGAAAATGGTTGAGGTCGATGAGTTCCAAGACTTTCGGCGTCTCGTGCCGCGCAAAGAACGCCAAGATTCGCGACATGATAAGTTGGTCGTAGCTGTCATGCTCAAACCACAAAACGACGCGCGTGTAGTGCTGCGCGGCACTTGCCAAGCTATCTTCTTCCGCTTGCAGGCGGGCGCGGGTCTCTTCGTAGTCGTGAAGCTCGTAGGCGCTGCTGAGGAAATCGGCGCGCGTGGCGATGAAGTCCGGGCCGTCGGTCACAGGCCCCTGGCAGAATGGGTTGGAATATTCCAGAAACGCGCCCGAAAAGCCGGCGGCGGGCAGCACGCGCTCTAGGTCGCTTCCGCACCGGATGTGCAAGGTCTTGAGATCGGCGTCAGGCGCTCGATCTTGCGCAATCGCTTCGCCGGCGGCTTGCATCGCCAGGGCGTGCGATTTCAGTTTCGGCCAGCTTGGCAAGCCGAGTTCGCGCGCGATGACCAATTGCGCGTCGCTGAGCCGGGCGCAGGCGACAGCGGTTTCGTCGGCGGAAAGGTGCGCGGCTTTGGGGTGGTGCCGTTGAAGGCGTGCGATGGCGCCCTCGTCCCGGCGTCGCAGATCGTCGCGCAAGTCCTTGGCGCGCTTTTTCTGCTGCTCAAAATTAATGTGAAACGGGGTTGCGGCGTGCGCGGACGGCTGAGCCATCGGGTGTCCCTTTCCTCAAATCTGTGTCCACCCGCCAGACGTGAAAAGGGGCGTATGTCGGAACTTCGAGATCGTCGGATCGTGGGCGCAGCCCTTTCCGTGGACACGGAGGCTCCGATCAAGCCTGACCAGAGCCTCGCAGATCACGTGGCGCGCTGCAACGAAAAGCGCTGTACGCGCCTCTGGCCGGTCGCCTAGAACCGATGGTCCGCCGCCCAGGTCTCGACGATCTCGCCGGTGGCGACGTCGAACGCGATGCGGCGGTTTTCGACCGTATGGAGGACGAAGCGGCCGTTTTCGTCGAACCCGTCGGTGGTGCCCCAACGGTAATGCGAAACCGACCGCCAGAGGTTGTCCAGATCACCGACGATTTCCGCGAGCGTCACCGTGCGGATGAGCTGGCCATCGGTCCAGAACGTCAGGATAACCGTCTCCGCATGGCCGTCGGCGGCTTTCAGCATGACGAACCCATGTTCACCGGCGACCAAATGCGCGCCATCGTCGGTCAGATAGGCATCGCGGAACCAGCGGTCGACACGCCACAACACGTCGTCGCCGGCGCGGACGGTCGTGTGGTCGGGATCGACGCGCATGTCCGCGCAAACGGTCTCATTCGCTGAACAAATCACCTGGTCGCTCGGCCGCGCGTGGGTCGCCATGTCCGCCTGGGCGGCGGCGCTCAGCCCGGCAAGAAGGGCGAGGGTGGCAAAAAGGGTGGTCAGGGCGCGGTGTGTCATCGTTGGTCCAATCATTGAGCGGTTTTTTGGGCAGGCGGGCTTCCGGCTTGACTGCAACCGATCACCGGTTGCCAGGCGCGTCCTTCGAGAGCCCGACAACCGGCATACCAAAGCCGCCTTTGACATGAATGAACGGGCGAATTACTCAAAAGGGGTGAGGGTTTCATAAAAAACGTGACGATCGAGGAGGAGACGGCGGATGGCGGAGTCGGAAATCGCGCTGATTGTGGGCGGCGGACCGGGGATTAGCGCGAGCTGCGCGCGGCTTTTCACGCGCGAAGGGATCAAGGTCGCGATCGCGGCGCGCAACCCGGATAAACCGGTTCTGACGGGCCTGAAGGAATTTGGCGGGGTTGAACTCTATCCGTGCGATGCGTCGGACCCCGGTTCGGTTGCCGACCTCTTCACCGCGGTTGAGGCGGATCACGGCGCGCCCAATCTCGTCATTCACAATATTGACGGCCGGGTGCCGGAAATTTTCGGCAAGGGGATCGCCGAGGTGGACCCCGAGATGGCGCTCAATACGATCAAGAACGGCGCGTTTAGCGCCTTCCTGGTGGCGCAACAGGCCGCGTCCCGGATGCTCGCCCGCGAACCCGGCGAGAATGGCGCGCGCGGCACCATCATCTTCACCAATGCGAGCGCCGGCGTGAAGGGCTATCCGCGCAGCGGTGCTTTCGCCATGTCGTGCCACGCCAAGACGGGCTTGGCGCAAAGCATAGCACGCGAACTAATGCCTCAGGGTATTCACGTGGCGCAGGTCCCGATCGATGCCGGGATCGGCTGGGTGCAAAAAGACGGCACGCGCGCGCATCGCCGCGCTGGCCAGGACGAGAACGATAATCTCGCCGATCCCGATCAAATCGCGGACATGTACTACCACCTGCACCGCCAACACCGCTCGACCTGGGCGTTCGAGGTCGTGCTCCGGCCTTGGCTGGAGACCTGGTAGGGGCGGCGGCGTAACGCCCCCTTTTGTCACCCCGGACTTGATCCGGGGTGACAAAAGGGGGCGAGCAATGGTCTCAGGCCATTATCCCCGGGGCCCTGGACTCCGGATCAAGTCCAGGGTGACGGATCGCCGTGGTTCCGGGCTCTGTCTTCGGCGGCGGCCTGGTCGCGGCGTCATACCGCGCGCCGAGGAGGGTCACCGCCTGGTCAACCGGCGCGTTCGTTTGATTTAATCACCCCATCTGTGAATTCGACCGTTGATTAGGGCGTGAGGCCATTGGGGCTTCTCGTCACCTCATGGGGTTGCGAATTCATGACCATGCAGGACACACGCGGCAAAATCGAAAGCCTGTGGCGCGCCGCCGCCGAGGGCGACGTTGACCGGGTCGAGGCTGTGCTCGACGACGGCATGCACGACGCGAGCGGCGGCAATTATTGGCAAAGCGACGCCGACCCGCGCGGCTGGCGGCGCACGCCGCTCCACATTGCGGCGCTTGAAGGGCAGGCGGCGGTCGTCGACCTGCTGTTACGCCACGGCGCGGCGGTTAACGCGCGGTCGAAATATCACGACACGCCGCTCCATTTCGCGCTGATCAACGGCAACATCGACATCATCACCGCGCTCTACAAAGCCGGCGCCGACGTGACCCTCGCGAACGACGAAGGCGATACGCCGGCCGATCTCGGAAAAAAGCGGGGTATCAACTTCGCTTAACCGCGCGCTTGAACACCGTCACGGATAAGGATCCTTAGCCATGAAACAGACATGCCTGGCCGCCGCTTTCGGACTTGCAATGATGGCGCCGATATCCGCGGCCATCGCCGATTTGGACGCCTGCGTCGTCGCGGCGGACGCCGAGGATTGGCCGCGCGCCTACGCCGCGTGCCAGCCGCTTGCGGAACATGGGGATCCTCGCGCCCAGTTCGAACCCGGTAGATTGTATGACTTTGGATATCACGTTGCGGTGGACCATGCCACGGCGGCTGCGTGGTATCGCCGCGCGGCCGAACAAGGCGAAACCGACGCGCAATACAACCTGGCCGTTTGCTACGAATTGGGCGAAGGCGTACCCGAAGACGTTGTCGAGGCGACCAAGTGGTACCGCCTGGCCGCCGAAAAGGGCGACTCCGACGCCCAGTTC
>JANQOH010000424.1 GCA_028289725.1 Alphaproteobacteria bacterium | reverse complement strand
GCCATGATATTGCCCCAACTGGGGATCTCCGGCGGGATGCCGGCGCCGAGAAAGCTCAGCAACGCTTCCGTGATGATCGCCGACCCACAAACGTAGGTGCCTTGCACAATCAGCGGCGCAATGGTGTTGGGCAGAATGTGGCGGACCAGCATTTTCGGCAGGCGCGTGCCGGTGGTGATCGCGGCCTCGACATACGGTTCTTCGCGGATCGTCAATACGACGCTGCGCACCAGGCGCACAACGCGCGGGATCTCCGGAATCGCAATGGCGATGACGACAGTGGTCAAACTCGCGCCGGCCAAGGCGATCATCGCGATCGCAAGCAAGATGCCGGGGATCGCCATCACGCCGTCCATCACGCGCATCACTATGGCATCGAGGACACGGATGTAGCCCGCGACCAAACCGATCGCCAGCCCGACGACGAGGGCCACGATCGTCACGAAGATGCCAACGACGAGCGATATACGCGCACCATAAATCGTGCGGCTGTAGAGGTCGCGGCCGTACATATCTGTGCCAAACCAACCGGCCTCGCCGGGCGGCTTCAATCGCGATATCGGATCGAGCGCCGCCGGATCGGTCGTGAATAGGACCGGCGCCAGAACGGCCGCCGCCACCATTATGACCAGAAGGAAAAGGCCGAACATCACGCCGGTGTGGCGGGTCAGCAAACGCCAGACGCTTTCACGCCCTGTCGCGACTACGACTTCCTCGGCGAGTTCCACGTTTTTGAACGCCGTGATCAATAGCGAATCCTCGGATCGAACACGGTGTACAGCAGGTCAATAACCAAATTGACCACGACATACGCCGCGGAAAACACCAAGATAATGCCCTGGATCACGGGGTAGTCGCGGCGCAGCACCGCGTCGACCGTCAGCCGGCCCAAACCCGGAATGTTGTAAACGCTCTCGGTGACGACGACGCCACCGATCAAAAGCGAGAAGCCAATGCCGATGACGGTGATGATGGGCACCGCGGCATTGCGGAGCGCATGGCGCAACAGCACTAAGCGCTCGGGCAAGCCCTTTGCATAAGCAGTGCGCACATAATCTTCGGACAAAACTTCCAACACGCTTGCCCGCGTAATGCGCGCGATAAGCGCGATGAAAATCACGCTGAGTGTGAGCGCTGGCAATATGAGGCGGTGCAGGAACGGCAACACGCCGTCTCCGATATTGGCGTAGCCTTGCACGGGAAACAAATTTAGTTTGATGGCGAAGAAATAGATCAGCACATAACCAAGAACAAAAACGGGCACCGAAAAACCAAGAACGGCAAAGCCCATCACGAGCCGGTCGATCAACGAACCGGATTTCCATGCCGCGATCGTGCCGAGCGGCACCGCGACCAGAACCGCAAACACCAATGTGATGGCGGCAAGCGCAAGAGTTGGCTCCAGCCGCTGGCCAATCAATGTCGCGACTGGCAGATTCGAAAATATCGATATGCCCAAATCGCCTTGCAGGAGCCGGCCGATCCATGTCGCGAACTGTATGTGGAGCGGCTGATCAAGACCCAACTGTGTGCGGATGCGGGCAATGTCTTCCGGGCTCGCATAGTCGCCCGCGATAACGGTCGCGGGATCGCCAGGGCTCAAGTGCAGCAGCAGAAACACGAACACAGCGACCACGCCCATAACCGGGACGGTCGCCAAGATGCGGCGAACAATAAAGCCAAGCATCGCCGCGCCCCCCGCTCCCTAACCGCGCCGCCGGACTATTGCTTTTCGACGTTCCAGAAAACCGGCACCGGCGCCTTGACCAAGCCTTTCAGAGTGTCGCGATAAGCGAGCGGCTGAAACCATTGACCGAGCGGCACGTAGGTAACTTGTTCGTAAGCGCGCTGCTGGACCGCCTCGGCCAGGCGAAGTTGCTCGTCGGCGCCGCTTGCGCGTGCATAGTCGTCGCGGAGTTTTTCGATTTCCTCATCGCACGGCCAGCCGAACCAAGCGCGCTCGCGGCAGCCGCCGGAGACACCGATATTGGCGACCGGATTCAGAATGTCGGCGCCAGTCCACCAAGTGTGGAAGGCATTCCAGCCGCCTTGGTCGGTCGGGTCGCTGATCGCGCGGCGCGAGGTCAACGTGCTCCAGTCCATCGCCTGCAATTCGACCGTGAAACCGATTTCGCGCAGCATCTGCGCCGTGATCAGCGATAGGCCGTTGTTGATCGCGATGTCGGTCGCTTGCATCACCACCAGCGGGCGGCCGTCATAGCCTGAGTCCGCGACCATGGCGCGCGCCTTGTCGAGGTCCTGAGTCATCAGCGCCTCGGACGCCACATCGCTCTCGAGCGGCGTGTCGCAGCCGAAATAGGCGCCACATGTGGTGTAATAGGTTGGATTGCCGATTGTTGCCTGCAGGTAATCGGTCTGGTTGACCATCCACAGCACCGCCTCGCGCAGTTTTGGGTCGTCAAACGGCGGTAGCGTGTGATTGAGCCTCAGCCAGCCTTGGAAACCGAGCGGGTTCAAATTCTCGACGATCACGCCGGGCGAAGCTTCCATGATCGGCAGCAGGTCGTGCGGCGGTAGCTCGAAATAGTCGATCTCGCCCGCCAGAAGCGCGTTCATCGCGGTGGCCGAATCGGGAATGTACAGCCATTCGACCCGGTCAAAATTAACGACTTTTCCGCCCGCCAGGTAACTCGGCGCCTCGTCGCGCGCTTGGTAGTCCGGGTTCTTGACGTAAACCACCTTGGAGCCCGGCACCCATTCGTCCTTAACGAATATGAACGGACCGGAGCCGACAATCTCCGGCACTTGCTCGAACGGATCGGTCTGAGCGTGGCGCTCCGGCATCATGAACGGTACGTTCGAGCTGATCTTGCCGAGGGATTCCAAAACCAGGCCGTAGGGTGAAGACAGCACGAGCTCGAAGGTCGTGTCGTCGACCACCCGCAGCTCCTGCGTGGCATCGGCGAGCTTCTGGCCCATGCCGTCGCGCGCGCCCCAGCGCTTGATCGAGGCCACGCAGTCCGCCGATGTCACCGGCGCCCCGTCGTGCCACTGCAGTCCGTCGCGCAAGGTAAAGCGCCAGGTCAGCCCATCCTCGCTGACCGACCAGCTGTCGACCATTTGTGGCTGGACCTCGAGGTTCTCGTCCATCGCAAACAACGTGTCGTAGACCATGTAGCCGTGATTGCGGGCGATATAAGCCGTGGTCCAGATCGGATCGATATTCTTCAAATCCGCATGCGGCACAATGCGCAGGACAGTCTCGGCCTGCGCGCCTGTGGCCAGAAAGAAGCCGACGATGATCGCGAAAAATGAAGACCGCAGCAGTCGCGATATAAATGTCACCCGCATGGTATCCCTCCCCAAATCGGCCTTCTTTGCTCGACCTTGGCGTCAAATAGACAATATTTTCCAGCGCCATGATAGCCGCTTCGACCTGTTGGAGGCCAAATCCGAAGCGGGTTGGTTGGAAATAGCCATGTCATCCGTTATGACAGGCGTCTGGGCCGGCCGACGCGTGCCGCCAAGTTAGCCAATCCAATTTGCCCTCCGGCGCCGCGATGCCCGTTCTCCTGCTCATTGTGTTTATCGACATGGTCGGGTTCGGCATCGTGATCCCGCTTTTGCCGTTTTACGCGGAACATTTCGGCGCATCGCCGTTCGCCGTGGCGTCGCTGATGGCAGTCTACTCGCTGATGCAATTCGCTACCGCGCCGTTGCTCGGTGCCATGAGTGATCGGTTCGGCCGCCGCCGCGTATTGCTCTTCAGCTTGCTGGGAGCGGCGGTCGGCTACGGTCTGATGGCGATGGCAAGCTCGTTGTTGCTGCTGGTTTTGGCGCGTGGATTGGCGGGGGCGATGGCGGGCAATATCGCGGCGGCACAAGCCTATATCGCGGATGTCACCACGCCCGAGCGCCGCGCCCGCGGCATGGGCATGTTCGGCGCCGCGTTTGGATTTGGTTTCATTGTCGGTCCGTCAATCGGTGGCTTGCTCGCGGTCGGCGCCGATGGCTCTGTCAACTTCGCGGTGCCGCTTTTGGCGGCCGCGGGCACCTCGGTGATCGCCGGGTTGCTGGTGTTTTTTGCTTTGCCTGAACCGGCCCGCGATGCGCCGGTCGTGCACGCGCCGGCGCCGGGTGTGCGTCGCTGGGTCGGACCCATTGCCGACGCGCTCCGCCAGCCCGGCCTGGCGGCCCTCGTCACCGTGTTTTTCCTGGTTGTTTTTGCGTTCTCCGGCTTGGAATCGACCTTCGCCTTGTGGGCGGAACGGCAGCTCGCCTGGGGGCCGCGCGACGTGGGGTACATGTTTGCCGGTATCGGCGTCGTCATTGTTCTTGTGCAAGGCGGCCTGATTGGGCCAATGACCAAGCGTTTTGGCGAGGCGCGCGTGCTGCTCGCCGGTATCCTTGCGCTCATCATTGGCTTCCTGGCTTTGCCCGCCACCCAGACACCAACCACGGCGGCGACCGCCATGGTGTTGCTCGCCGCGGGATTCGCTCTTGCAAATCCGTCGCTCCAAAGTCTCGTCTCGCGTGCCGCGCCGGCCACCGGCCAGGCCGCGGCGCACGGCG
>JANQOH010000409.1 GCA_028289725.1 Alphaproteobacteria bacterium | reverse complement strand
GGTCGGCGAAACCCCCAATCTCGCCGCGCGTCTGCAAGGTGTCGCCGGACCCGACGAAATCATCTTGGCGCCACGCAGCCATCGATTGGTCGAGGGCCTTTTCGAATTCGACGATCTTGGTCCGCATCGGCTAAAAGGCATTGTCGAGCCAATCCGTGCATGGCGTGTCGCCGGCGAACGACGGGTTGAAGGCCGGTTCGACGCCGCACACGCCGGCGTTTTGACGCCACTGGTCGGTCGCGAGGCGGAAATCGCCTTGTTGATGGAACGCTGGCGCCAGGCGAAAGACGGCGAAGGCCAAGTCGTCCTGATCGGCGGCGAACCCGGTATCGGCAAGTCGCGCATCATCTCGGAGTTTCGCTCGCGCATCAGCGACGAACGCCATTTGGTGTTGGACCATCAGTGCTCGCCCTATCACACGCACACGCCGTATTACCCCTTTATCGAACAGGCCGCGCGTCTGGCTAATTTCGGACCAGAGGACCCGCCCGACCAAAAGCTCGACAAGCTCGAGGAGCTGATCGCGAACAACGGCCTTGATGTCGCAGCGTTCGCGCCTTTTTTCGCCAGTGCGCTATCGATCCCCGCCGGCGACCGTTACCCGGAAATCGACGACAATCCGCATCGTTTGCGCGATCGCATATCCGAAGCGATTGCGTCGCGCGGCGTTCAGATTACGCAGAGGGGACCGGTCCTGGTTCTGGTCGAAGACACGCAATGGATTGATCCAACGAGCGAAGAGACCTTCACGCGCTTCATTGAAAAGGCGCGCGACGCGGCAACACTCATGATCTTCAGCCACCGCTCCGAATATGAGCCGCCATGGCGGAGCTTTAGCCACGCGACGAGCATCACCCTCAATCGGCTTGGCGGCCGCCAATCAAATGCCATTATCGCCAATCTCACCGGCGGAAAAAAATTGCCGCAAGTGGTCCTGACGCAGATTTTGGATAAGACCGATGGCATTCCACTGTTTGTCGAGGAACTGACCAAGACCGTCTTGGAAAGCGGGCTGGTTACCGAGGGCGACGATCGCTACGAACTCACCGGCCCCCTGCCATCGATGGCGATTCCGGCGACCTTACAAGATTCATTGATGGCGCGGCTCGATCGCTTGGCGCCAGTCAAAGAGGTCGCACAGATCGGCGCGTGTATAGGCCGCAGTTTTTCTCATCAGTTGATCAGCGCTCTGTCGCAGATGTCCGAAACTGCGCTGGACAACGCCCTGAGCTCGTTAATCGACAGTGAGTTGATCTCTCAAGAGGGCATACCGCCTGCGGCGTCCTACACCTTTAAACACGCCCTGGTTCAAGACGCGGCACGCGAATCCCTGCTGAAAAATCGCCGCCACCAAATCCATGCGAGCATCGCGCACACGATCGAAAGGCTAGAACCGGATATGCGGATCGTGCGCCCAGATTTGCTCGGCCACCACTACGCCGAGGCGGCCCTGCCAGAGCAAGCGATCCAATATTTGTTGCGCGCAGGCGAGCAAGCGACGGCACGGTCCGCCAATGCCGAGGCGGTTGGCCATCTGACACATGCCTTACAAACGATCGACGAAATAAAGAACGAACAACAACGATTGGCGTCCGAGCTAAAAATTCGCGTCGCGCTTGGCTCTCCGTTGATCGCGGCCAAAGGTTTCGCATCCGAACAGGCGATCCAAAACCATGCGCGGACACGTGCGCTGAGTGAATTGCTCGACGATCAATCATCCCTGTTTCCGGCATTATATGGTCAATGCGTTTCGTACACGGTTCGCGGCGAGCACGGCACCGCACGCCGCATCGCCGAACATTTCTTGGCACTCGCTGAATCAGGCAGCGACAACGGTACGAAACTGATGGGACATCGGATTCTTGGACTGACGCAATTGTTTCTTGGCGATTTTGCGCCGAGCCGCGGTCACTTGCAAAAAGCGCTGGCGCTGTACGACCCGGAGCGTGACAAGGCCCTGGCGTTTCGATACGCCCAAGACCCAAGAATTGCGGCGCAAGCGCTTCTCTCTTGGGTTCTTTGGTTGCTCGGTCATGCCGACAAGGCGCAAACGGAATGCGACGAAGCGCTCATGCGGACGAAGGCGTTGGGACACGCACAAACCAGTGTTCATGCAGCGTTTTATGCCGGATGCATGCTCGGCTATCTAATGCGCGATCACCGCGCCACGCGTCATCATGCGGAACGTTTGATTGAGCTCAGCGAAGAGCACGGGATCAGAATTTGGGTATCGTTGGCAAAAGTGCTGCTCGGTTGGTCTGCAATTGCCGCGGGCGATGCGGAGGGTGGTCTCGCAGAGATTGAGAACACACTCAGCGCCGACGATGGGTCCGGCATTACGTACAATCGGACGCTTGTTGCGGCGATTCGCGCAGAAGGACTTGTCGCGTGCGCGCGATTCGAGGAGGCGCTCGACGTTTTGGCTGAAGCACTCGGTCTGATTGGCGAAACCGAGGAGCATTGGCTCGAGGCCGAGCTCCATCGGATGCAAGGAACGATCTTTTTTGCGAGAAGCGATGTTTCTCGCGCGCAGGACTGCTTTAACGCGGCGCGCGAGATCGCCCGTGATCAAGCCGCGCGGATGTTCGAATTGCGCGCCACATTGGCGCTGTGCAGTCTGTGGCGCGCCCAAGGCAACGCGGACAAGGCACGCGATGCGCTCCGCGAGATTTATTCTTGGTTCGACGAGGGGCTCGAGTCGGCGGACCTCAGAGAGGCCAAGGCCGTACTGGCATCACTCTAATACCAGACTGATTTATCGACGATATTGCGCAGACTTTGGCCCGCGTCAAACCGGCGGCAGTTCTCCAGAAACACTTCGGTGCGCCGGTCGTTCAAGTATGGGCCGACGGTCGCCACATGGGGCGTGATCACCATGCCGAGCGCGTCCCAGAGCGCATGGTCCGACGGCAAAGGCTCAATCTGAAATACATCCAGAGCCGCGCCCGCTATCTCGCCCGCGCGTAGCGCCGTGTTCAAATCGTCCAGGACCACCGTCGCGCCACGTCCGATATTGATAAAAAAGGCGCTGGTCTTCATCAGCGCAAACTTGCCCGCGTCAAACAGTCCTTGGGTCGCGGGCGTTTCGGGCGCCGTGACAATGATGAAATCTGCTTCGGGCAATGCGGCATCAAGCATTTCGGGGCCAACCAGCCGCGCCATCCCCGGCGGCGGTTCGGCCGTGCGCGGATCGACGCCAACGACGGTCATATTGAACGCGGCACACAAGCGCGCGACCTCGGCGCCGATCGCACCTACACCAACGATCAAGGCGGTCGCCTCCGGCAGATAAACCGTGTCCGCGCTGGGTGCCCAGCGCCGCTCGGACTGACGCGCCGAATAGGTCGGCAGTCCCCGTGCGAAACCGGTGACGAAGGCCATGATATGTGCGCCAATGTGGTCGCTGAAAATGCCGCGCATATTGGTGACCACGACATCGCTCTCGACCAAGGCACGATGATAGAAGCTCGGATCGGGGCCGGCCTGCGGCGATTGGATCCACTTAAGATTCTTCGCTCGGGAGAACAAATCCGGCTCAATTTTGCCGTAGGCGGCATCGACCGAACCGATAACCGCCTTTGCCTCTTCGGCCGTCGCCGCGAGATGAACCGCCATGCCCGGGATTGCATTCATGAGGCTGGGCGGCCACGCCTCGACCATCGAACGTGAATCGTCACCCTCCAAATTCGTCAACAGCAACAAGCGGAACCCCATTTGTGTCTCCCTAACTCGAACCGCCAACTCTGTAGGTGTTCATTGCGCAATCATTCTGCATCGCTGACCAAGAACTGCCTCAACCGGTCTTCGTCGCCGCGAAACACATTCAGGTCGACCGGGCCTACGATGCCTTTCCGCGAACTGCGGTCATGGAACTGCCAAATCTCCCAATCCTGTCGGTATCTGGGTTCGAAATAGAGACGACGCGCCCACAGGGGATACTCCAGCAGCTCGCCATCGAGATAGACCTCGTGGAATGGCTGCGTCAGATACAAGACCGGTTTCGATTTATATCGCGCCTCAAGTAACGATAGGAAACGCACCAGTTCGCGCAACACATCGGCTTTTGGCGGTCGGGCGGCACAATTCCCTGTGAATTCCAAGTCGACCGCTGGCGGCAGGATGTTTTCCGCGGATGGCACGGTCGCCAGAAAATTTCGTGCTTGTTCATCGCCGGGGCGGCAAAGCGTAAAGAAATGATAGGCGCCACGCGGAATTCCGACCCGCGCCGCAGCCTGCCAATTCTGATCGAAGCGGGTGTCCTTGAAGTCGCCGCCTTCCGTCGCCTTCATGTAGACGAACGCGACGCGGTCCGTTGCGAGCAGGTCCCAGTCGATGTCGCCTTGATGGTGCGAAATATCTATGCCCACCAACGGATACCTGTCTGCAGCCGGTTCAAAGCCGAGATAATGTAGATAGCCACCGGCAACCGCGGCACCGACGACCAACGCGAGGCTGGCAGCAATGGCCGTCGGCCTTTTGACTAAGAATTTTCGCGCCATGCGCAACCGTCCCTGTGTGATCAAAGGCATGTAGAAGTTTGCCACAATTCTAAATTCAGGGTTTAGCAGCCATTGCTATGAACCCGGAGCCACCAAAAAGGGATGCAGAGCCCTGCGAGGGTGCCTGACATCGCTTGGCGCGCCCCGCATTTTCTGGCACACAGAACGGTGCGTTCGTTCGCCCCTGCGGGGGCACCTTCCGGAGAATGGTTACATGGACGACGGCGACGTCGCAGTCGAAGACGCCAAGCATGACTTCATTCGCGAGATTGTTCGCGACGATGTTGAGGCCGGCCGCGCCGACCCGGTGGTGACGCGCTTCCCGCCGGAACCCAACGGCTATCTGCACATCGGTCACGCCAAATCGATTTGTTTGAATTTCGGCATCGCGCAGCAGTTTGGCGGGCGCTGCCACTTGCGATTCGACGACACCAATCCGGTGAAAGAAGAACAAGAGTATATCGACGCCATCGAAACCGACGTGCGCTGGCTCGGCTTCAATTGGGGCGAAAACCGGTTCTTCGCATCCGACAATTTCGAGCAACTCTATGACTGGGCCGAGCATTTGATCAGCGCCGGCCTGGCCTATGTCGACGATCAAACGGCTGACGAGATGCGCGAAACGCGGGGCACATTGACCGAGCCCGGTACCAACAGCCCGTATCGCGATCGCACGGTGGACGAAAACCTAGATTTGTTTCGGCGCATGCGAGCGGGCGAATTTCCGGATGGCGCGCGGGTGCTGCGTGCCAAGATCGACATGGCATCGGGCAACATCAATTTGCGCGATCCCGTGCTGTACCGAATTCTTCATGCCACCCACCCGCGCACGGGGGACGCTTGGTGCATCTATCCGACCTACGACTTTGCGCACGGCCAGTCGGACGCGATCGAGGGCGTGACGCATTCGATCTGCACATTGGAATTCGAAGACCATCGGCCGCTCTATGATTGGCTGATCGAAAAACTCCCCGTGCCATCTCGCCCACGACAGTACGAATTTGCTCGCCTGAACCTGTCCTACACAGTGCTGTCGAAGCGCCGCCTGATCCAGCTTGTCACCGATGGGCATGTGCGCGGTTGGGACGATCCGCGTTTGCCGACCCTGTCCGGACTTCGGCGACGCGGCTTTCCACCCGCCGCGATCCGCGACTTCGCCGGCCGCATCGGCGTCGCCAAACGCGATAGCGTGGTTGACGTCGCGATGCTCGAGCACTGCGTGCGCGAACTGCTCAATCAAGAAGCACCGCGCCGCATGGCAGTCTTGCGACCGCTGAAGGTGGTGATCGAAAATTATCCTGAAGGCGACACCGAGCATCTCCCGGCCGTCAATAATCCGAACGATGAGAGCGCGGGCACGCGCGAAGTCCCCTTCAGTCGCGAGCTCTATGTCGAGCGCGACGATTTCATGGAGGATCCGCCGAGAAAGTTCTACCGATTGTCGCCGGGACGCGAGGTACGGCTGCGCTACGCTTATTTCGTGACCTGCCAAGAAGTCGTGAAGGACGCGAACGGCGATGTGGTCGAATTGCGCTGCACCTACGATCCCGAAACCCGGGGCGGAAACGCGCCAGACGGCCGGAAAGTGAAGGCAACGTTACACTGGGTGTCGGCGGCGCACGCTCAATCGGCCGAAATCCGCTTATACGACTATCTGTTTTCGCGTCCCGATCCCGGTGCGGATGGCGACTATCTGGCCGACCTCAACGCAAAGTCGCTTGAGATCTTGGAAGGCTGCCAGCTCGAACCCGCACTCGCCGACCTTCCGGTTGGCGAAGCCGTGCAGTTTGAGCGTCAGGGCTATTTCTGTCTTGACCCTGACAGCGCACCAGAAAAATTGATCTTCAATCGGACGATCGCGCTCCGCGATAGTTGGGCGAAAGCAAAATCCAAACCGACTTAACGCGCCGTCGTATTCGCTCTACCCGCCAAGATCACTTCGTTCTGGGCGACGGTGGCAAACCATTGCATTCGGCCCAAAGCCGCGTCGGCACGATGCGCCCGCGCCTCTACCGGTAATTCGATCAAAAGTATTGATTTTGCAGTCTTATTGACTGATCGGTCAGCGTGACAGCGCGATTTTGCGTCGATAGTGTGTTTGGCCTTATTTGACCAGCCTGGAGAGATTTCAAATGCCCCTGCCTGAAAAGCCTATCCCAGACTTAGAGCGAGACGCTGGCGGCGGACTGATGCATCGCCGGACGTTTCTCGCCGGCGGTGCGCTCGCCGTCGGCGCAAGCGCCGTCGCGGGCCTGCCATCCCAGGCATCCGCGCAAGGTGCCATTGGACCGGACCAACCCCTTTGGATGAAAACGCCCGGTGCGCCGTTTCGGGGCTACGGCCTGCCGTCGCGTTTCGAAGAAGGCGTCGCTCGGCATATCCTGCAGCCATACGGTGAGCTTTCGCCCGGCGCGGGTGTGTCCATGACGCCGTTGCAGGCCATGCACGGCACGATTACGCCCAATGGTCTTCACTTCAATCGAAGCCACAACGGCGTGCCGGATATCGATCCGGACGGCCACAAGCTGTTGATCCACGGGCTGGTCGACCGACCTCTGATGTTCACCATGGATCAGCTGATGCGTTACCCAACCGTCACGCGGACCTTGTTCATCGAGTGCTCGGGCAACAGTTTCTTCAATAGCAACTTGTTCCCGGAGGCCATGCAGGTGCCGGTCGGCATGATCCATGGCTTGGTGAGCGCCGCCGAATGGACCGGCATTCCGCTTGCCATCCTACTCGACGAAGCCGGCATTAAGGGCGAAGCGAAATGGATCTTGGCCGAGGGCGCTGATGCCGCCGGGATGAGCCGAAGCGTGCCAATCGCGAAATGTCTCGATGACGCGATGATCGCCATTTACCAAAACGGCGAGCGGGTACGACCGGAACAAGGGTACCCCATGCGCCTCCTGTTGCCGGGCTACGAAGGCAATATGAGCGTGAAATGGCTGCGGCGGATCAAGCTCACCGACGCGCCGACGCACACCAAGGACGAGACATCGAAATACACCGAGCTGCAGCCGGACGGTAAGTCGCGTCAATTTACCTATGCGATGGACGTGAAATCGACCATCACCCGCCCGGCGACAGGCCTCGCCATGCAGGGACCCGGCCTCTACGAGGTGACCGGTCTCGCTTGGTCAGGCAACGGCAGCATCAGCAAGGTCGAGGTATCGGCCGATGGTGGCCAAAGCTGGGCCGAAGCAGCACTCGAAGGCCCGGTCCTCCCCCACGCATTGGTCCGCTTCCGGCTGCCATGGCAATGGGATGGTGGGCCGGTTGTCTTGCAAAGCCGCGCACATGACACCGCCGGCAATATTCAACCAAACCGATCAGATTGGTCGCGCCAATACGCCGCCGGTCAACTGTACCACTGTAATGCAATTCAGAGCTGGAGCATCGCAGCCGACGGGGAGATCAAAAATGTCTATAGTTAGGACACTATCAATCGCCGTTGGCGGTGCGCTTCTTGTCGGAACCAGTGCGCTTGCTGGTCCCGATTTGGGACAAGAAGCATCACCCGAAGAAGTCGCGGCGTGGGACATCAGTGTCGCGCCCGATGGGGCGACATTGCCTCCGGGTGGCGGTAATGCCCAAGAAGGCGCGGCGGTTTACGAGGCAAAATGTTTGTCCTGCCATGGTGAAGAAGGCGCAAGCGGCGAAGGTCTGGCCGATCCGCTGGTTGACGGCATCGGGAGCCTGACTTCCGAGCAACCTATGAAGACCGTGGGCAGTTTTTGGCCGTACGCAACGACTTTGTTTGACTATGTCAGACGGGCCATGCCGTATGAAGCGCCTATGTCGCTGACGAACGACGAGGTCTACGCGGTCAGTGCGTATATATTGGCGCGCAACGGCATCATCGGCGAGACAGACCGGATGGACGCCACAACCCTTCCAGCTGTCGAGATGCCGAACAAGGATGGGTTCATGGACTATTCAGCGCGACCGTAAAGTAACGCTCGGGCCGCGTTACGGCCCGTCTTGAATCGACTTTAGGCCCCGAAGGCGCCGGCAAAGCGCCTTCGGGGTTTTCTCTTGTGTCTGACGCGACGGGATTTGACGTCGAGATGGCGACCGAGATTGCCTGCCAGACTGATTGGCCGCACACTGGGCCTAACAAGATCATCATAGAAAATTGGGGGCACACATGGACCTGGATCTGTCTGGGCGTTCGGCTTTGGTCACCGGCTCGACCCGCGGCATTGGATTTGCGACCGCCATCGGGCTCGGAGAAATGGGCGCGTCGGTCATCATTCACGGCCGTAGCGATGCCTCCGTCGACGACGCTCTGCAACGCGCAAGCAATGCCGTGCCGTCCGCCACATTCACGGGGATCGCGGCGGATATGGGAACAACGTCCGGCTGTGACGCCGTTACCGCCGCGCATCCGGTTGTCGACGTTCTGGTGAACAATGTCGGGTTTTACGTGATGGAGGCGTTCGAGGACGTGCCCGACGATCGCTGGGAAGAGTATTTCCAGGTCAACGTGATGAGCGGCGTCCGCATGGCGCGCCACTATTTGCCTGGCATGATTGAACGGGATTGGGGCCGGATGATTTTCGTTTCCAGCGAGTCCGGCGCGGTCATTCCGCCGGAGATGATCGCCTACGGCTTTTCCAAGGCCGCGCAACTGGCGATCGCACGAGGATTGGCGGAAACAACCGTCGGCACCAATGTGACAGTCAACTCCGTGTTGCCCGGACCGACATGGGTTGAGACGCATCAGGAACGCTTCGAGAAGCGCGCCGCGGACGAAGGCCGTAGCATCGAGGATATGCAAGGCGACGTGTTCAAATTCCGCCGCTCTTCGTCGCTGCTCCAGCGCTATGCGACACCGGAAGAAGTCGCGAACATGATCTGTTATGCGTGCAGTCCGGCTTCGGCCGCGACGAACGGCGCGGCGTTGCGCGTCGAAGGCGGCATCGTCCGCGCATTCGTGTAGCACCCGGGCACGGAGCGGAGCCACCAAAAACCATGAAGATCACGAGAGTCAGTACCGCGGCGACCACGGGTCATTGCATGCACCTTTGGGTGAAGATCGAGACCGATGCCGGCGTGACGGGTTTGGGTGAATGCGTGCATGGCGGCATGCAAGCCATTGCGATCATTCAATCGCTCGCCAACGATTTGGCCGGGCGCGATCCGTTCGCGGTCGATGCCATCTTTGAGGACTTGCGTCGCCGTTATGTGTTCGACGGGGGGACCGGTGGCGCGCTCGTGACGGCCCTGACCGGAATCGAGATCGCGCTTTGGGATCTAAAAGGCAAAGCCCTGGGTGTCCCAGTTTACGAATTGCTCGGCGGCAAATTTCGCGATCGCATTCGTGTCTACGCGGACTGCGAGGTCGATCCGGCCATGAACGCGGATCAGGTCCGCCAGGTGGTGGACGGTGTCGTGGCGGAAGGGTTCACCGCCCTGAAGATCGACGTCGACGGCGGCGGCCGCGCGGACAAGGACCGTTTCAATTTCACCGCCGACCAATATGAGCACGACCGGATGGTGCGGCTGATCGAAATGACCTGCGAAGCCGCGGGACCCGATGTCTCAGTGGCGGTGGACGTGCACACCCGGCTCGACGTGCCAAGTGCCGTTCGGCTTGCCCGCGATTGCGAACCGTTTCAACTCATGTGGCTTGAGGAGCCGGTACCGCCGGAAAAAATCGACGCCATGCGTGAAATCACGCGCGCCACATCGACACCGATTTGCGCCGGCGAAAACCTATATCTGCGATACGGCTTCCGAGACCTGATCGAGAAACAAGCGGTCAACATTGTGATGCCGGATATTCCGAAGTGCGGCGGGCTATCCGAATGCCGGAAAATCGCGAACTTGGCCGAGATGTATTACATGCCGTTCGCGCCCCACAATGTCGCCTCGCCAATCGGCACCATGGCCTCGTGCCATGTCTGCGCCACGGTGCCAAACTTCCTCGTGCTCGAATTTCATTGGTTGCACCGCGACTACTGGACCACGATCACCACACAAGGCACGGATATCATTCAAGATGGACATATCGCGCTATCCGACCGGCCAGGCATTGGATTGGAATTGAACGAAGAAGTAGCCCGACAGCACCAATATCCGGGCACCACTTGGTTCGACTAAGGCGTCGCGCACCACGCGATCAACCAAGCCCAAAAAATTCTAACCACCCTGCCCTGGGGGTTGACGCTCGCCGCGGGCCGGTCACTCTTGACGTCCCAGCGTGTCGCGGCGAGCGCGGGACGTGCGAAATGGGAGGATGAGCATGAACCGCACAGCGCTCATGACCGGCGTCATAGGCCTGATTCTTGGCGGCTTGATCGGTCATTTTGCCACGAGCCACCCCGACCCGGGCCTTGAACAGTCAGCAAGTGGCCCAGCACCGGATGCGTCGCCAACCGCGGATCCTGTGAACTGGAAAGTGGCCATGACCTTTCCGAGCACGCTGACGCTGCTCGGTGAATCGGGCAAAAGATTGGAGTCCCGTTTGGCGCTGATATCGGATGGCGATATCGAACTGAAGCTCTTCGAGCCCGGCGCCTTGGTGCCCGCCTTTGAAGTGTTCGATGCCGTGTCGGCCGGCTCGGTCGATGCGGGTTGGTCCGCCTCGGGATATTGGGCCGGCAAAATGCCGGCCGCCCAGGTATTCAATTCGGTACCGTTCGGCCCTTTGTTCAACGAATTGATGGCTTGGATGCGTTATGGCGAAGGGCAACAGCTCTATGAGGAGCTGTATCACCCGCACAATGTGCACCCCGTTGTTTGCTTCTTTGTGCCGCAGGACGGGTCGGGGTGGTTCCGACAAGAAATCGCCGACACCAGCGACTTTGCGGGTTTGAAAGTGCGTTATCTCGGCTTCGGTGCGCGCGTATTGGAGAAATTCGGCGCGTCGACGCAAATTCTCGCCGCAGGCGACATCTATACCGCCTTGGAGCTTGGAACCATCGACGCCACCGAGTTTTCGATGCCGGCAATTGATCTCGACCTCGGCTTCCACCAGATCGCTAAGCATTATTACCTGCCCGGTTGGCACCAACCGGCGAATATGGGCGAATTGATCATCAACCTTGACCGGTGGAACGCCCTGTCGTCGTCGCAGCAGGCTCTCATAGAAACAGCTTGCGGTGACTCGATTGTCGATAGCTTGTCATCAGGCGAGGCCACGCAGTTCGAGGCCTTGAAAGAAATCGAAGGCCATGGCGTGACCGTGCATCGCTGGTCTCCGGAGA